>DXJA01000212.1 GCA_019056875.1 Candidatus Jordarchaeum madagascarense | reverse complement strand
GAACATAAAATCCACTAATTCTCGGTAGCGCATGACCTCTAGGATAAAATAGCTAACCGCAATAACAGCGAGGATACTGGCTATAACCGAGAAAAACAAACCGAAATTGGTGCCAATTTGGGGTAATCCAAGACTTTTTAATATTGAATCGAAGAAATTTGCGCCAATTTGTAGCCATCCCAGATCAATTAAAAGAGAAAGCCAATAGAGGATAATCCCACAAATAATCAGAACAGACCCGTATCTAATGAAACCAAGGAAGGCGGTGGGGCTACTAATATACTCTTCTTGCTGAGTTTTGTCACAAAATTTCTTTAGTTCCTCTTCAACCCTACTTCCCGCGAGCTCTTCCTCCTTTGAACCAGATTCGCGTGGCCCTATTTTTTCACAGATATCCACAATAAATTTATGCATGTAATTTTTCAATGTTTTTTCAATCATAATTTTTAGTAGGTTATTATCTTAATTATAAATTTTATCTTTCATCATAGGTTAAGTCTTTTAATTGTGTGGTTAGTAATATTTATTGATTGATTTTTGCGTGGGCTTTTCTCAGCTCCTCAGCCTTATCCTCCGGGCGGTAATCAAAGGTTACTGTGCCCATTGATTCTTCTACGCCAGCGAAAAATTTGAGTTTCTCTTTTTCTCTGATGGGAGATGAGAATTCGATGTGAAAATGGTAATATTCGTAATTCTTCCCATCTGTGGGTTGCTGGTGTAAGGCCATAATGTAAGGAAAGCTGAAACCGAAGAGATTATCAAAAGTCATCAATATCTCCTTTAAAATCTGAGCCAAACTGTCCCTCTCACTATCGGTGAGCTGAGGGAGGCTTTGAATATGCCTCTTTGGATGGATGTGCACGCCGAAGGGCCACTTTGCGTAAAACGGTAGAAATGCAAGGTGGTCATCGTTTTCTACTATAATTCTTTCCTTGTCCTTTTTCTCTCGCTCGGTAATTTTGCAGAATAAGCATTCCTTATTCTTATTATAAAAATCTTTACTTAACTCTAACTCCCTCCGTATCCTAGGTGGTATGAAGGGGAAAGCATAGATTTGTCCGTGAGGATGATCCAGTGTTACGCCGATGACTCTCCCCTTGTTTTCGAAGATGAAGACGTAATCGACATAGTCCCTCCTCCCAAGTTCGATAAACCTCTCCCCCCAGTGATCGACTATCTTCCTTATATGGGATGCGCTCAAGTCGGCTAGTGTTATATTGTGTTCCGGAGTGTATAGAACCACCTCACAGACTCCCTGGGCGGGAGCCACACGGTAAAACGCATCCCCCTCAGCCTCAGGCGGGTCGGGATTAGGAACAAGGGAGGGAAACTTGTTAGGAAGACTCAAAACATCCCAGTCCGCTGAGGGAACCTCAGGAGAACCGGGACAGAATGGACAACCACCACGCGGCAATAAGGGCCTATCCTTTCTCTTACCCGAAACTATTATCCACTCACCGAGAACCGGGTTATACCTCAGTTCGCCCATTAAATCACCTTTAAAAAATTTAAGCCTATCCTCCTACTTTAGGGGATTCCTAAAAATCTTTTGAATCATTCTCCCAATGGGTTTTTAAAGTTAGTACATTTCCTATTATAATAAAAAATAATACAAAAAAATAATAGAAAAAAAGTAATATTGTAGCCTAGGGTTTATTGTTCTGTTTAGATTCTTGGTTTTAGCCAAGCATCCAATGCGTCGAAGACTTTTTGCTTTTCTACTTCGTTAAATAGTTCGTGGAAGAAGTTGGGGAAGACTATCACTTTAAAGTCTTTTTCCTTGACGCCCTTAGCGAATTCTTTACTGCCGTCAGGATCCACCACTTTGTCAGCTCCAGCATACATATGCAGGGTTGGAACCGCCAGCTTACCCGCGTTCTTAAGGTCATTTTCACAAGCGGTGAAGACCTCCACGATGAATCTAGCAGTAAGGGTCTTAAAAACAAGGGGATCCTTGTCATAAGCTTCGCATAAAGCGGCATCATGTGACAAGTTTTTGGGTTCTATGGGGTTTGGTAAATCTTGTGTGGGATTACTCTGTGAAAGCGCTACAATTTGTTTTACAAGTTCTGGATCTGGCGGGTTAGCAGTTTTTAACCAGGGAGAGGATAGAATTAGGCCGTTCATTTTTTTCGGATACTTTAGTGCGTATGCTATGGCTATTGTTCCGCCCATACTGTGCCCCAAAAGAAAAATTTTCTTTCCCTTCTCCATTCCTTTGACCATTCCGAAGAAGGTGTCTAAATCCGCCAGGTAATCGCCGAAGCTGTCTACATGTCCGCGGTGTCCTTCGGAGCGGCCGTGCCCTCTGTGATCCAAGGCGTAGACGGCTATTCCTTCATTGGCGAGGTGATTCGCCACATGAGGGTATCTTCCTGAATACTCTGCAAAACCGTGTGCTAGTATGATTACTGCTTTAGTTTGGTCTGGTTTCCAGAATTGGTAATATATCTTCGTTCCGCCTTTTCCATCAAACTTCCCTTCTTTATGTGTTATTTTCATAGTTTGTCAACGCTCCCAATAATTTTAGTCAGGATATTGAATTCTGACAATGTTCTAGTTATCACCATCTTAATATATAACTTATTTGATTATGGATTCAGTTAAAAATAACTTTCTTAATTTTAAGAATAAGAAGCTCGAAAAAGAAGTACCAAAAAAGGGGGTTTAGAGGTATAGAGCGGAGTAGCTGAGAAATTATGAGATGTAGGGTACGATTTCTTTTCTTCTCAGGGTGAACTCGATGTATTTTATGACCGAGTCGGTCCAGCCGTAGATCTGGTATATGTCAAGTTTGTCTGCGATTTCTGGACTGAAGGGGTTTGTGTTGTAGGAGTCTACTCTTATTAGGAACGCTTTTGCTTCTGGATTAATTTTTTCTTTGTAGGTGCGCCAAGCTTTGAGCCAGCCCTTGCCCCATTCTTCTGAGTCGGTTATTAGAATTAATACTTCTACTTTTTCTTTTGCTTTAATTAGTAAATTTATTGGGGCCTCCATGAATGTGCCGCCACCTGCAGCGTTAGAGATCGCCAATATGTGTGAGATTACTGGTGCCTTTCTGGATTGTACGAGTTTGAGCCGCACTTCAGTGCTCCAAGGTATTAGAACCGAGTTTCTGAGGGCTTTGTAGAGGATTCCCGCAAACATTCCTGCAATAGTGGCAGGCGTGTACGCTGCTTTTCGGATTCGCTTTATCATTGAGCCTGAAACGTCGGGACAGATGACGACTCTGCCAAAATAACTGAAGTCGTATTTCATGACGTACTGGTCTAAGAGGTCTGCTAAGTGTTGTTTAGTGAAGGGATCATTGACTTTAAGATATGCTTCGTATAGCCTGAATGGAAAGATTTTTGCTTTTTCTAGGTTTTCAACGGTTAATCGTTTAACAAGTAGTTTGGTTAAGGCCTTGAGCACTCCGTATCTCTCAAATGTTGCAATATGCCTTAGTAGGGCGAAAGCCCCCATTTGTTCTGCGAGTTTCTTCCATATTTTTGGTGTGGGCTTAATGGTGCCTGAACCCCCGTTTTTTAGATACTGTAGTAAACTTCTTTAAATTATGGATAACTATATTTTTCGCCTCTTTCGATTTAAGTGGACACAAAAAGATTTTTATGAAAAGCAAAGTTAAAACTTGTTTATTAACGAGTGAAGAAAGGTTAAAATTGTTTTATAATAGGAGGTCAGTTCATGATTATTGACGTGCATTGCCATCTTAGTCACAGAGATTTTTATCCAGATATTTACTGGGAGCTTTTAGCCGAGTCTCTATCTAAGAACTTGGGTATTCCCGGCGAACAGGTATTAAGAGATATTATGCCTGATTTTTGGCAAAAAGATGCAAGTAAAATTGTTGAGGATATGGATAATGCTGGAGTTGATAAAGCGGTAATTATGCCAGTTGATTTTGAGTTAAAGGTCGGCAAGGCGAAAATGTCTATAGAGGAGCAGAATTTGTATCACGCTAGGGCAGCGGATGAGTATCCTGACAAGCTTATCAGCTTTGCAAGCGTCGATCCGCGAAGGGGAGAAAAGGCGGTGGAGCTACTTGAAAAAGGTCTCACGGAATGGGGGATGAAAGGGCTCAAGTTTCATCCCGATGCAGGCTACTATCCAAACGACCCTGCATGTTTTCCACTATATGAGAAGTGTGTGGAGCTGGATGTGCCACTGTTATCACACTGCGGCTTGATTTTCATCCCCTTTGAAGTTAAATACAACAATCCAATATACCTTGACGATGTTCAAACAGCTTTCCCAGATTTGAGAATAATAGCTGCTCACATGGGGGGAATAAGCGGAACCCTAACCCTAGCAGAGATAGCGTCTCTTAAATCAGGCATCTCCACGGAGATTTCGTATACTGGTCAGATGCTGGCACGCGGAGCCCCCCGGTTTCTTCTTAATAATTTGAGGATGCTTATGGACTTGCCTCTGACCTTTGCGGTTCCCTTCAAAAATAGAATACTGTTTGGCAGCGACTGGCCATATGCTAATGCCATGATGGAACGAGAGGACTGGGTCAACTGGGTCAAAAAGCTTCCAAAAAATGGAAAAGAACACGGCTTGAAATTCACTGAAGAGGAAGTTAGACTAATCCTTGGAGAAAACGCTAAAAAGATACTAAAAATATAGTGAAAAGTTGCAGCCTTTATTTTATGAATTGATTGTTCTCCTTTAGGTTGCGTGGATGGGGGATTCTCCATATTTTTTGGCGCATTCTACAAGTATGTCTACATGTTCTAAGGGTATGTTTCTGCTTACGCCTCCCCCGGTTGAGAGTATGAATCCTCCGCCTGGTCCGAGTTTCTGGATTGCCTCTCTGCAAGTTTCTTCAACTAGTTTGGGGGTTCCTCTAAGCATTACATCTCGAGGATGAATGTTACCCATTAGAGTGTACTTCCCATACGTTGCTTTCTTTGCTGTTTCTAGGTCTCCGATTTCTCCGCAGTGGAATATATTGATTCTCATCTGTGCGATTTGATCTAGGACATGAGCTGCATAGTTTTCATTGTGATAGAGAATAATGTTCACTCTACTCCTTATGTTGTCGAGGAAATTTTTCAGGTAAGGTGTGAAGAATTCCTCGCATTGTTTAGCTCTGAGAAAACCTGTTGTGTGATCACTTACAAGAACAAACAGAGCAGAGCCACCAATGACTTCAATCAGAGCATTAAACCAATTGGTGCAGGAGTTAACCGTAATGTCTAGGAGCTTATGTGCATACTCAGGATTCTGGGATATGAGTTTAAGGAAATTGGTGTAACCCATAATTTCACATGCTAGTTCCACTGGACCAAAATCTCCAATTCCGGAACTCCCCCTAACTTTATGCTGAATCTTAAGATACTCCAAGTACCTGGGCATGAGGCCGTCACTGTGGGGATCAGGAATCTCTAAGGTGTCAATGTCCTCAGGGCTCTTTACCGCAACCTCCTTAACTCCGGGAATTTCGTCTTCGGGTTTCGAGAGTACGCAGCCAAAGCCAGAGGCGTGCGCGTAGGGGACCCATACTGATGTTGCTATGAAGGCGTCAGGGAAGCGTTCCTTCATTTTCTCACCCGCCTCAATCTGTAGTATTGGGTCATTAAGAAGCTTCATTAGATGCACACCGTATAGATCAGCTAGAAAGTCCCACTCAGGGAAGAGAATAACGGGAACCCATTGGGGCTCATTAAAGCCCAATGTTACAAGAAGACGTTCCAAAACTGAAGACATTTTTTAACCCTCCAAGAGTTTTTTAACAGTTTCTAAGGCCTTTATAGCATCCTCGCAGTAGGCATCAGCACCAACTTCCTTGGCGAACTCGGGGGTTAAGGGTCTGCCACCCACAATAACTTTAATTCTGCTTCTTAATCCTGCCTCTTCTAGAATTTCGATTACTTCGGATATACGCTCCATTGTAGTGGTTAGCAGGGCACTCAGGCCTACGATATCCGTGTCCACTTCTTCGGCCTTTTTTACGAACTCTTCTGCTGGAACGTCAATGCCGAGATCGTAAACATCATAACCTTTAGAAGTGAGCAGGGTTGTAACAATGTTCTTACCGAGGTCGTGTATATCATCCTTTACAGTTCCTATGACGATTACGCCCTTCTTCTTTCCTTCTTCTTTAATATTGGGGGTTAGCATGTCCATTCCAGTCTTAAATGCTTCGGCTGCCATTATCATGTCCGCAAGGAAATACTCCTTATTCTCAAATAGTTCTCCAACCTTTTGTAATCCCTTGGCGAAACCTCTATTTATCGCTTCAAGCGGTGGGATTCCTATTTTTAGCGCTTCTTCGGCGCTCTTCTTAGCTTCTTCAATGTCCAAATTTACAACAGCGTCAGCCATTTTCCTAAGCAGTTCTTCTTTCGACAAAATAACCACCTATTTTACTTTTTACAAGAATTGTACAAATACAAATATCCTTTATCCGCCGAGGGGGTACTTACCGTATTCAACCCCAGCCTCAAGCATCGCCACCACATTCTGAGGCGGTGTATCCGGTTGGATATTGTGAGCCGGAGCAAAAACGTAGCCACCATTTTGACCCAGTATTTCAATCACTCTTTTACATTCTGCCTTAATCTCCTCCAGCTTACCCTTGGGTAGAAGTCGCTGCACATCGATACCTCCATCAAAAGTCAACTTATTCCCAAAGGATTTCTTAAGGGACGCAGCGTCCATTCCCTTAGCCAAAGGCTGAATAACCTGAAGTATGTCGACACCAAGTTCAATCATGTGAGGAATCAGGGGGGCAACCGCACCACAGCAGTGCCACATTATTTTAGCGTCTGTGAACTGTTTAATATGTTCTATCATTCGTTTGTGGTAGGGCTTCCAATACTCCACGTACTGTTTAGGGGAAACGAACGGCGCCTGCTGGGTACCCATGTCCTCAGCTATATACGCGAAGTCTATGTGTTCACCGACCTCAGAGTAGAAGGACTCCATAATTCCCTCCTCCACCGTTAAAAGTGCGTCAGTAAGATAGTGAAAGAGTTCTGGGTTTCTCTGCATATCAAGTAGCATCTGGCTAAATCCTCTTATCCAAGCATAGTTCTGGAATATTTGTTCAGCGAAGGAAGCAAGTGCAACAATCACTCGATCACTGCTCTTTTTCATCTTAAGCACCCTATCCCTAGCTTTAGCAGAGAAGACCGGATCCTCGGGATCGGGCCAATTGAAATCATCAATATCTTTGATGGTGATTTTCCCCGCAAGAGGCGAACCGTAAACCTCCAAGTAGTAGCCCACCGGTTTAACTTTCAAACTATAAATGGTTTCTATGGTTCCATCAGGATGCATCTGGGGTTTCGGCATAGACATGTAGAGGTATTGGAAGTCGACCCCATACTTGTCAAGGATTCTCTCATCCACATTAATCACACAGTTTCCAGAGTTCAAGTAGGGTTTAGGCGCATCCTTAAGGCCGAGGTAATTCAATAAATCCTTGTATCCGTAATAATCAGTTTTGTTCGGCCACCAATCAGGCATCTCATAAATGGAAGTGTTCATCCCTCCAAAATCTACCGGCACTCGGTCAGGTTCCTCATGGTTTATAACCATTTCAACCCTCTCTCTAGGTGAGAGTTTTGCCAAATTATAGACCTCCTAGAAGCTTCTCAACTAGCGGTACCGCCTCAGCCGCGTTGGATGCGTAACCGTCAGCGTCCACGGTCTTTGCAAAATCGTCATCCACTGCGGCGCCCCCGATTATAACTTTGACCTTATCGCGTAAACCGTTCTCTTTTAGAGCATCTAAGGTTTTCTTTATACCGTCTCGGGTTGTGCTTAGTAGAGCCGACATACCCACGATGACTGGGGATTTTTCTTTAACTGCTTCAACAAATTTGTCTGCCGTGACATCATTACCCAGATCAATAACCTCAAAGCCAATGGATGTGAGCATCATGCCGACTATGTTTTTTCCAATGTCGTGTATGTCTCCTTCAACGGTGCCGATTACCGCTTTTCTCACTTTTTCTTTAGCCTTCTTCTTTTCGAGGAGAGGCTTCCATTTTTCCACGGCTTCGGAGATTTCTGTTCCTATGAGTATTAGTTCCGCGAGGTAATATTCCCCAGCTTCGAATTTTATTCCAACCTCTTCTAATCCTGATCTGATATTTTCCACTAGTTTATCAACGTCGATGTCAGGGGTTTCCAAAACCTCTTCTTTAAGGGTTTCAAGTTTATTGGTTTCAATTTTTATGATGGCTTCTCGGAGTTCCTGGTAAATATCGCTCAAAACCAACAACAACCTCAGAATTTTTAAGATTCTTAGACTTGTTTAACTCATCAAACAATGTAAGTTACTAAATAAACTTTAGAATT
>DXJA01000211.1 GCA_019056875.1 Candidatus Jordarchaeum madagascarense | reverse complement strand
GAGGTTCACCGGAAGATTCTTGCGCTTCTGGGAACTATTTATGAAAAAATATATTTATGTTAAAGGGGGTGCGGAATGTGGGACGTAATATAAATTTCGATAGAATTACTCTTGAGTAATAAAAATTCTTTTCTCAATTTTCCAAGGAAAGCGAAACCACCAAATAGCCTTTACTATTGGGAGACTTTAAAGGTTAAAATGTTAAAATTATGAATGAATTAACAAGTATTTTATCCCGAGATGAGAATTAGTTAACTATTAATAAGACTGCATCTAGGAGCTGATGTTTTCTATCGTTCCGATTTAATCATTTGAATTATTACCTCTGGAATTTACTAGCCAAAAATTTAATCTATACATTTTCATGTCTATTTTTTAAGGAGAACATCCCTTATTTAAACAAGAATCTTTAACGTAGAGTATAAATATGTGTGCATTTTAAATGAAACTATTAAGGATATAGGTGGGCGTGTTGGCTGAGCTTAGAACCCTAAAAAAGGCGATGATTGAGATTAGTGGAAACATATCAACTGCGGTTCAAGATATAAATGATGCGCAAGTAGACCAGCTTGTTGAACTCTTGGTTAATGGTTTAAAATCTAACAGAAGAATCTTTGTCATAGGCGCTGGCCGCTCTGGGCTGGTGGTAAGAGCATTTGCGATGCGACTTATGCATCTTGGATTTGAAGTGTTCGTGGTCGGTGAAACCATAACCCCCGCTGTCACGGAAAAAGACATACTAATCGCAATCAGCGGTTCCGGGAGAACAAAGCTAGTGGTTGAGAGTTCCCGCATCGCCAAAACAAACGTTGGTACAGTTCTGGTTGTCATCACCTCTTATCCCGATTCGCCTCTAGCCCAGTTAGCTGATCTAGTAGTAGAGATTAGGGGCCGAACAAAGATAATGGAACAAAATGATTACATCCAGCGTCAAATCAAAGGAGAACACTCCCCACTAACACCTTTAGGCACCCTGTTCGAGTCCACCGTATCAGCATTTCTAGACGGTTTAATATCCGAACTAATGGAAAAAACCGGAAAGGATGAAAAGTATCTTGCTGAGCGCCACGCTGTGATAGAATGATTTCAAAATCTATCTTAAAAAAATGTTTATTTCGAAATTAGAAGGTCTTTTCTTGATGTCCTTTTGGGCTCTAGTCCAGACTACGGCTTTATTGCCATCGTGTTACCTGATCCGAGGACCACTATTTTTCCCTCACCCCATCCCTCAGTTATCTCCTCAAACTTTTCCATAATTTTGGGAACTGCGCCACGGATTTCCTCACTCATCTTGGTGAAATACTCTTCATTCGACATCTTCACAATTAGTGATATTAAAGGTATTTTTATCTGGGCCGCGAGTTCTTCAAGTCTGTATTTATCCGGCTCCGAAACAAAAGCAACACCGGTCGCGGGTGTTATGATGACTGATTTCTCCCCCTCAAGTTTAACCTGAGCAGTAATAATAACTACACCGGCTACTTTTTCCTCCTCCCTTATTTTAGCCTCTACTACCTTGCCTAAATTTCTACTCCTAGCACCGGGACCCTTAGGCTTAACTATTAAAAGATCTCTACCCTTCCGCTTCCTCTCCGAAACAACAACATCATTCACGATTTCAAGAGGAGAACCCCGCATAAGTTTCGATGCTACTAATGGCCCAATACCCTCACCAATAGGCTGGGCGTCCACGTAAGCTTTAACCGCTTTGAAATGTATCTTTGCCTCCCTAACGAAAATTGAAAGATTCATGGTTGTCTGCATCATTATTTCAAGGCTTTTAGACTTTTTACTAGAGAGATAAATCTCCCTCACCATCTTGAAAACCCTGTTGAGAACTATTGCCTCCCTAAACATCTGTTTAAGATTCTGCAACCTCTCCAAATCCCCATCCGGTGATAACGGCTCAACCAGACTCTCCAAAGTTTCATCTCCCGTATCAAGAAGATACTCAAGACGGCTCATAACCCCTGACGGATCAGTTTCAATAGGAGCTATAACAAAATAATCCATAACTTTTTCAAAACCCTCACTCTTCTCCTCATCCGTTAACTTATCATCAAAACCAGAAATTACCATTGATCGGGTTTCCTTAACCATGTTAGAAATCTCTCTAAGACTCTTCCTCACCTTTCTCAATTCTACCCTCAACATTATTTCCCTTTGATAAATACAAAACATACAAAACCCAAAATAAAGCAAAAAGCTAACAGCCATCAGAATAGATTGACCATCCATTTAAAATTCCTCTAACCTAAGCGAATTAACCTCAAACCCAATTTCAACCTTTCAAGATTCATCGACTCAGTCCGATAGACCATATCGATTCAGACCGGGTTTTGATTTTTTCGGCCCTAATGAAAACATTAAATTAGTTTATGGGAAAATGTGCAGTAAGACTTTTAAATTCTTTCCAGAATTCAAACAACGAAACAAAAAGCCCCAGAAGAGTAGATTCATTATCACCACCAAAAAAGCAATAAAACGTTCATACAAGCACCCAATCCAAATATTAAAAGTCCATCAAAGTTTAGGCAGCACGTATCAGTCACCCCTTTCTAATCGTGAACAAGAAGAGCTACAATCGACATTTTAGTCAACCCAACACTAACACTGAAAAAGTCTTATAAAAAAGAAACAACTATGCGTTGAAACCAAAAAATGGACAAATAAACAGGATTTAAAAACCAGCCCAAGAGTTAAACTAATTTTGCCCCAAAACTTAGTCAATATATACACTTTAATAGAAATTAATAAGCGGTGTCATCTAAATGGCGATCGTCGAAACAAACAACCTGACAAAGGTTTTTGGCGGAAAATACACAGCCGTAGACCACATAAACTTCGAAGTACACGAAGGAGAAATCTTCGGATTCCTAGGCCCCAACGGAGCAGGAAAAACAACCACCGTACACATGCTATGCACCCTCACCGAAATAACCGAAGGCGAAGCCAAAGTAGCAGGACTAGACGTAAAAACCCAACCCGACCAAGTAAGAGAAAAAATAGGCCTAGTACCCCAAGACATAAGCGTAGACGACGAACTCACCGCAAAAGAAAACATGGAACTACACGGCAAACTCTACCACATGCCCAAAAACCTCATAAAACAAAGAATACCCGAACTCCTACAAGTCGTAGAACTAACCCAATGGGAAAACTCCCTAGTCAAAACCTTCTCCGGCGGAATGCGCCGCAGACTAGAAATAGCCGAAGGACTAATGCATCGACCAGCCATCCTATTCCTAGATGAACCAACTTTGGGTTTAGACCCTTCGAGTCGGGCTAGTATTTGGGAGTATGTTACGAATTTGAATAAGCAGGGTATTACGATTTTTATGACGACTCATTATATGGATGAGGCGGATAAGCTGTGTGACCGTATCGGGATTATTGATTATGGTAAGATTGTGAACCTCGGTACTCCGGAGGAGCTTAAGGGGATGCTCGGTGGAGACATTATTACGATGCATGCTAACGATAGGGAAAAATTTCTGAGCCATATTAAGACTTTGAATTTTGTTACCGAGGTTTTGCCGCAAGAAGACGGGATTCGGTTGACGGTTGATAAGGGTGAAACTGCGATACCAAAATTGTTTCAGGAAGCAAATAAGATTGGTATTAGCATAGATAATATTTCTCTGAGTCGCCCCACTCTTGACGACGTGTTTATCAAATTTACAGGTAGGAGTCTTAGAGAAGAGAAGGCGGACAAGATTGAATTATTCAAAAGAATGATGTTAATGAAAAGAAGGCGTAAATAGAATGTTAACTGAATCATGGTACGTGGCTTTAAGGGAAATCAAACACTTCTACCGGCGAAGGATTCAAATAATTACTTCACTGGCAACTCCGGTGATATGGCTAGCTTTATTCGGCTACGCTCTGAGTGGGGGACTACCTGGATTTAATCTTAGCAGTTTAGGTATCGAGGGAATACCCACAGTGCTGACCTTCGTTATATTGTCACTGAATTTGGGCATCGTGACAAGTTATGTTCTTCTTAATTTGACCAGTGTGAGCTACATCTCGTTTCTCTCTTCGGGCATCGTGGCTATGACCATTATGTTCACTGCGATGTTTGCCGGGGTCTCGATAGTGTTTGACAGAAGATTCGGCTACCTCAACAAACTACTCGTCAGCCCTATTCCTCGAAGTTCGATAATGTTTGGAAAAATGATTTCGGCAACGGTTAGAGCAATGATACAGGGACTCATCGTCATAGTCCTAGCATTATTTTTGGGCGCAAAAATTTACACAGGACCTATAGGAATCATTATAGCCATACCCTACATGATACTATTCACCCTCGGATTCTCAGGCATGTCCACAGCCGTTGGAATAAAGATGGCTGAACACGAAGAATTTTTCGGCGTCATCAATCTCATACTGCTACCACTGTTCTTCGCTTCCGGGGCCCTCGTCCCCATCGAACTGATGCCCGGCTGGCTCCAAGTCGTGGCTTACTTTAATCCTTTAACCTACGCCGTCGACGCCATAAGAAAAGCAATGATCGGAGGAACATTCGGTCCGCTGGGAGGCGGTTACGCACTCATGGGAATTGGAGGCGGTCTTCTAGTAGACGCAGTCGTTTTATGCTTATTCATAGTGATCATGGTTTCGATAGGGGTGACCGTATTTAGAAGATCACTCAAATAAAAGATGTTCGATTGAAACCATTCTACAATACTATAAATAAATTAAAGCACCCAATTTTGGAGGAAAAGTGATTGTTAAGAGAAGCATGGTACATAACTGAAAGAGAAATGAGGCACTTTTTGAGAAGAAAAGTACAGTTGATAACCTCATTTATACAGCCTGTGGTTTGGTTAGGCTTCTTTGGCTACGCCATAAGTTCCGGCATACCCGGTTTAAGTACTGGCATTTTCGGGGGTCAAGGACTATTAAATTTTCTTCAACTTTTCGTTTATTTTCTTCCAATTGGTGGGGCTCTAAGCTCTTTTTTGTTAAACGTATATAGCATCCAGTATCTGGATTTTTTGGCAACGGGGATTATTGCTGCCACGGTTATGGTCACTGCGTTCATGTCTGGGGTAAGCATCATCTGGGATAAGCGGTTCGGTTTCATCAATAAGTTGCTAGTAGCTCCGATCCCTCGGTCATCCATAATGCTCGGGAAAATGTTGGCGTCGACAATTAGAAGCTTAATCCAAGCGCTAGTAGTTGTTATACTGGCGGTACTCTTGGGAGCCAAAATTTACACCGGAGTAATGGGCGTCGCTATAAGCATCCCCTTTATGATAGTCTTCGCCTTAGGGCTCTCAGGCCTCTCCGTAGCATTAGGAATCAAGCTGGCCGATCACGAGGTCTTCTTCGGCGTATTCCAAATGATTCTACTCCCCCTCTTCTTTGCTAGTTCGGCGATTGTTCCTCTGCAGTCCATGCCGAATTGGTTGCAATTCGTCGCTCAAGGTAACCCTTTAACCTACAGTGTTGATGCTATTAGAATGGCTCTATTTGGCCCGCTATACACGCCACTCACTGGGAATTTATTTTTTATAGGACTCAGT
>DXJA01000210.1 GCA_019056875.1 Candidatus Jordarchaeum madagascarense | reverse complement strand
TAATTATTTCAAACTTGAAACTTATTCTAATTCAGAAGTAGTATTAAAAGAAATAGAACTGGATTAAAACATTAGCTGATTGATGTCAAAACTGGTGAAAAATGGGAATTTCCAAAAAGCGGTATAAATCTATTTTTCATTTATCTTCCCTTTCTTATTAGACCCGTTTTTTGAGGCTGCTTGATGGTTGATTTGTCTTAATAATTTTTATTATGGTTTATTTTTACACTATTACGTTTTCTGGTTGATTGGTTTCAAAGGATTTTATGTTTTCCATTGTTGTGTCCAGAATTCTTTCTAGTGCTTCTTGGCTGTAGAAGGCGATGTGGGGCGTAAAGACCACTTTGTCGGGGTGTTTGACAATAAGGTCTTGCATAAAGTCGCAAAATGATTCGTGTTTGCTGTCAACTATACATGCCTTTTCGTCCTTGATCACTTCCTCTCCCTCTATGACATCGATTCCTACGCCTCTCAGTGTTCCGTTGTCTAGGGCTTCAAGTAGTGCGCCATTGTCTACTAAGCCTCCCCTCGCGGTGTTAATCAGTATTGAGCCTTTTCTCATGAGTTGAAATTTTTCTCCGTTTATCATATGGTGGGTGTGTTTGTTATAGGGAACGTGCAGGGTAACGATATCGGATTGCTTAAGGAGGTCGTCTATTGTTCTGGCGTAGTTGAATTCAAGAACCTCGGCGATAAACTTCTGTTTTTTAACGTCATAAGCAATAACATTCATACCGAATCCCCTAGCTATCTTTATCACGTGCAGGCCGATATTTCCAGTACCCACTACTCCTATTGTTTTTCCTTTAAGGTCGAATCCCTTCAGTCCTTTCATCGAATAGTCCTGATGCATACTTCTTACGTACGATTTGTGAATGTTACGTGAAACAGATAGAATCAGTGCAAAGGTGTGCTCGGCGACTGTATTCTCACCGTATGTTGGCACGTTACAAACAGTAATATGACGTTTTTTACACTCTTCTAGGTCGATGTGATCGAAACCTGTGGATCTCGTGGCTACGAGTTTTAATTTTGGCATTTTTTGAATAACTTCACCATTCACTTTGGAATAAATACCAGTAGACGCAACTTCGCAGTCCTTTGCTTTATCTACAATTAGAAGATTCAGGCGCTCCTTAAAAAAGACAAGAGAATATCCTGCTAATCCTTTTGATAAATATTCTCTCTCCCAATCTTCCACTTCGAAAAAAGCAATCTTCATCGAATCCTCTCCTATTTCATATGAATTAAAAATATTAATATAACAGTAACAATTTTAAACATTTCCAACCAGTTTCTCCAGATTACCCGCTTGATCGACACTTTGCTTTTCACAGTTATCATACACACCTTGGAATAAATCGACACTTCTAGGGATAATGCACCAATTTACTCTATGTAAATCTCTAGCAGAAAAGACCGAAGGGATAGATAGAAAAATTTACTAAATAAACTTCATGATTTGAGGGAAATATTTTCCGGTATTAAAAAAAGAAGTCTACATGCTCTTCTTTGATTCTATCTACACTGAAACATTTAAATTCGATATAAAACAATTTTTAAAACTAGTTTGAAGTGAATTTTCCAACTTGAATTTTATATTTAAGGAGGTTTTAAGAGTGGTAGGTAAGATTAGTCGGGTCGCGGTTATTGGTGTGGGAACTATGGGTTCTGATATCTCCCTTCTCTTCGCTCTTTACGGCTTTGAGGTAATCGTGTATGATAAATCAAAAATAGCTTTGGATAATTTGGAAGCAAAGCAGAGAAAAACAATTGAAGAGCTTCAACAAGTGGGTTTAACTAAAAAAGGTTTCGAAGATGTTCAGGATAAAATAGCTATTGCCAATAAGTTGGAGGACGTTAAGGATGTGGGATTTGTTCTTGAGGCTGTGGCTGAGGATTTGGATGTGAAGAGGAAGCTTTTTGCCGAGCTGGACAAGCTTCCGCGGGAAGTAGTTTTTGCCACCAATACTTCGAGTTTAAGGGTAACAGATATCGCTGAGGGACTGGAGGGAGCGGATAGAATTGGAGGCATGCATTTTTCGAATCCGCCGATTTTGAGCCTCATGGCGGAAGTGGTGAAAGGAGAGAAGACCAGTGAGGAGACCCTACAAGTAATATCAGATGTGGCTGAAAGGATAGGGAGAAAACCCGTGGTTTTAAGAAAAGATGTTAACGGGTTTGTCAACAACCGGATTCTCATGGGTTCGGGAACTGAAGCCCTATGGACGCTCCATAGAGGGGAAGTAACGCCGGAGGAGCTTGACGCCTCACTTAGAGCCATTGGATTCCCCATGGGCTTCGCTGAAGCCAGCGACATAATAGGATTAGACATCGCATTAGACGTAGCTAAGAACTTCATCAAAGCTTATGGGAAACGCTTTGAAATCCCCACGGGACTTTTGGAATCAATGATCAAGGAAGGAAAGTTGGGGAAGAAGAGCGGTAAAGGATTCTTCGATTGGAGTAAGGGATCTCCAGTAATTGATATGAGCCTTGCAGGCAAGTATGATGTTAGCAGAACTCTGGCGGTGGCGACGAATGAAGCTTTCTGGGTAATTAAGGACGAGGTGACTGACCCAGAAACCATAGATGAAATCATTAAGCTCGGTTTTAGAAGCCCGGTGGGTGTATGCGAGCTTGCCGACGCTATGGGCCTGGATAACTTGTTGAACACCATGAAAAGATTGTTCCAAGAATATGGGATAGAAGTGTACAGGCCATGCCCTCTCTTCGAGGAATATGTAGGGAAAGGATGGACGGGCAAAGCGGCGGGAAGAGGATTCCACAAGTATTAAAAATGCCACTAGAACACCATTAAACTAGGCAACTTCTCTAGTCACAAAAGACTAGGAAAAAATAGAATGAAATGTAGAGTGAATCTTTGTCTATTTTTAACATAAAATCTAATGAGGTATAAGGAACACGCTGCTGAGATTATCAAAATAAGAGAGTATAATACTGGTTCTATGGTTAAGCTTACCACATGTCCTTTTCTGTTTTCGCTGCGCCGTTGACTCTTGTTTTATTTTCTCTTTCTTGTATGAAGTTTTCCAACTTGGAGAATTCGGTCAGTGCATTTAGTTTTCCCCGCAGATTCATGGCTGCAAGCCTAGCTATGTGTGTATTGTTCATCTCCACTATGACCCCTGTCTTTTCTGAGACCTTCATGAGAAAAGTATTTTCGTTATGTACACTATCCCCAATGTGCATTTCGCTTAAAGGAAATTTTTTATAGTACCTAAGCAACTTGGAGCGAATTTTTCCTTTCTGGTCCCAAATCTTTTGGTTAACATCAATAATGGCTACATAGGATGGTTTCCAACTGCCAAGATTCATTTCCACAAGCTCAAACAGTTTACCAGATTCTGGTGCCTCAAACGCCGCCATAAGACTTCCCCCAACCAAGTGTACTCATAGTAATATAACTATTAGCTATTAATATTGTATTTACTTATTTGGAATCAATATTATTTATGACTAATAAAGTTATAATATTTAACCATTATGCTTAAACATAGATTAAGTCAATTGATGAGATACTGCTTTTTCCAAAACTTCAATTATTTTTCAAATTCCTCAGGAATTACGGTAAAGTAACTAGAGCTATTTCTATAACTTTGAAGCGATTCACCGCCAATATAGGTTAGCGCTTCCACTTTTTCTCCACTGTCCGTTATTACCTCTACCACCTTTTTCTGGTAGAGTCCCCCAGCAACGTCCTCAATCTCATCTAACACCTTTACTATATCCTCACTAACCGCATAGTAGACCTCCCCCTTCACAGAGCCCCCTTCAAAACTTATTATAAAAGGAAAACCCAAACCATCGGGCCACAGCAATTTATAATCATTCAATAAGGCCCCCTCAAATTCCAAATCCTTAAGAACCTCTGACCTCCTGTGTTTTTTGATCTCCTCATCCCGCGGATCCAGATACCTACTCATCAGTGTACCATAAACAAAAAGATTCTTAGAACCCATCAGTCCCTATCTCCAAAAAAAATTGGATTCACCTGCATATTAAAAAACTTTGAATAGTCCCCGACTCACGTTTCCATTTTAACTTCAACGAGTTTCCCCTTACCTTTACAACTAGGACAGTGTGCCGATGTTATATCTCCAGAAAAAAGGTAGGTACGCCCACATCTTATACAGTACACCTTTCGGGTCTTTTTCATGTCCTCACCATAATAGCTTACTAATTAAAATTTATGGAATTTAAAATTTTTTGAATCCTAATCAGAGAGCCCTGTAAAACCGTTTCCTTCATGATATAATAGTCTACATATGAAATAAAGATTTATAATTGAAATATTTTTCTAAGAATTTTGTCACATGGCTGTTCTACTATTTTTTTGTATATGCCTCGCTCTTAAATCCTTTATCTGCATACTTGTCAAGGGCAAAGGTGGCGTTCTCACGCACCTCTTCGTCCCCGTCTTCTAGTAGTTGTACAAGTTTTGGTAAGGCTTGCTCATCCATAAGGCCCTGCTCCGCATACATTCCAATGGCTTCTGCAGCGTCGCCACGCACCTCTTCGTCCGCGTCATCCAACAGTGCTATGAGCTTTGGTAGGGCAGATTCAAAGGTAAGCCCCGCCCCAGCGTATGCACTGAGGGCCTCTGCGGCATCCTCGCGCACCTCTTCGTCCGCGTCGTCCAACAGTTGCACAAGTTTTGGTAGAGCAGCCTCATCCTTGATTCCTTGCTTGGCGTATTCGCCGAGAGCCTCTGCGGCATCCTCGCGCACCTCTTCGTCCGCGTCGTCCAACAGTTCTATAAGTTTAGGTAGGGCGGTCTCGTCTGTAAGTCCCTCTTCAGCGTATTCGCCGAGTGCCCAAACAACGCCTCTGCGTACTTGTATGTCTTCGTCTCCTAATAGTTCTACCAGTTTTGGCAGGGCAAACTGGTCAATGAGTCCTTTCTCAGAGTAGTACCCTATTAGGGACACAGCGCTTCTACGTGTCTTTTCATCTTCGTCTCCCAGCATTTTCACTAATTTTTCTAGAACCACCTCATCTTCTTCGTCATACTCCGTGCCCTCTTCTTTTCCATAGAATTTCTCCAAGTCCTCCACCAGTTCATCCAATTGGTCAAACGGGTACTCTTTGATGTATTCGCATAAAATGTAGTGTACTCCGTATGTATCTATTTCTTCTCCTTCAAATCCCAGTTCTACTAATTTTTTATGCTCTTCCTCAATCCAGTCCGCGTACTGTCTGAGCCAATCCGCCACTTCACTAACCACATCGCCTTCTGCATCGTCCAAGCCGTAATTCTGCTCAAATGATAGGATGAATGATTTGTTCTTAAAATCAATTTCCAATAGCAGATCGTAATCCAAAAAAAACGCCAAAACTTCGTTCAATTCCCATACATCGAGCGCCGTAATATCTTCCAGAGCTTCTTCCAATTTTTTCAAAATTTCCCGCTGTTCTTCGCTCAAACTCTCTTCCAATTCTTTATCCATTACTTTTCCTCACCATAAATCCCTATACTGTGAAACCTACACCTCATCCAAAACGTAATAGGGTTCGCCAAACATTTTGAACCCCATTTTGTCTGGATAAACAATCACACAATCAATATCTATCTTTATCTATAATAATCCTAAATAATCATTTCTATTCCAAAAATTTATCCAATGATCCTTATAGCCTGATTCCCCCACAAAATTATTTATCCTTTGGAAAAATATGAGCAAACAATCGAATCCATTTTTTCCTATTTTTTAAACAGATTATTTGGAAGCCATAATAAGAAAAATCTTGCACAAAAATCCTTAATAAAGCCAACCGAGTTAAATCCATCCAAACATAGGAATTATCATCCACGTTACGATTCAAAATTTAAAAAATGATTATAGAGAACAGATCTTAGAGATGCGGAGATGTAAGAAAAATGGCTTCCGATAAAAATTCGGGAAAAGGTAAAAAGCGGGAACCCATTAAAGACGAAGAAACCATTAATAAAATCTTGGAGGAAATAAGAGAGGATATTTCAGAAATCAAAGCGGATATCTCTGAAATCAAAGCGGATATCTCTGAAATCAAAGCAATAATTACTGAGATTAGAGAAGAAACACCGGTAATGGTACGTGTTGCGGATTCAAAGGAAGTACCATTTGAAGAAGCCAAATCAATGGTTGAAAACTTTTTGAAAGAATGCTTCGCGAAACAGGAAACGGTCTATCCCAGCGAAGTCGCCGATGAACTAGGAATTGACTATGAACTGGTTCGCAACGTGATGGACAGACTCATTAGGGAAGATAAACTGGAAAAAGATGAGGGAGGCGATTAAATGGAAAAGTCCTGCATAAATTACCATGATGGGGAAAATGATGCAATAAGCGGAAAGAGAATAGTGATCGAGGCCCGAAAAATCACCAAACCCCAACATTTTAGTGAAAGAACATCAAGACACGGCGGACAAAGACTGAAAGCACACGATGCCAAAGCCTGGGTGGAATACGGGTACTGCAAAGGCAAAAAATGCGAATGGTAATTGAGAATACTTTACTTTCGACGAATTTTTCAACTACTTAATTTCACTTATTACATCCAACCAATTGCAGCCGCCAATAGTTTGATTGGTATATTTAATACCATCCAAATCCATATTTTTGACTATTTTGACTATAGCCATATTCTCTCTTTCCGTTCACCATTTTAAAGCTTCCAAAAATGAACTCTAACAGTTGCCTAAATAATAAGTTTAATATCAAGGTTTTCACAAAATTTAAAATAAATTCAAATGCGAGGTAGGAAGTTTGAAATTGGGTAGAAGGACACTACTAGCTGGTACAGCGGGAGGAATACTAGGAGCTATAACGGCAGTTGTAGGTATAATGTGGGAAATAATAGGAGTAACAGCATCTTCACGTGAATTTCTGGTTTTCTCTAAATATTTTACTTATCCTTTTCTTGAATTATTTTTTGCAGCATATTACACACCATACCCGTCGTCTAGTACTTCCGCTCCGTTTCCCGAATTTTCGATTATACTAGCGGTACTTCTCATTGTGACCGGGGTTCTCACCGGTATGGGATTCTACTATGCGTACGAAAAAAAGGGAGCAAGTGTTGTGGGCTTGATTGGCAGTCTAGGAATCGCCTTGGGAGCCCTGCCGCTTATTTGGGGCAGTCTAACACCTATGTTGGGAGCATTATTCCAAAGCAACATGTATGGCGTCGTCTTTGGAATAATCGGGGGATATAATGCGTTTCAGTGGGTGAATCTCATATCTGAGCCAAATTGGTACATTATCCGGCCAGGTTTTATAATACTCGGCATTAGCTTCATCCTACTTGGTTACGCCAACATAGCTGCACGAGAAGAAATATCTGCCAAGCGCTCGGCTTCCACAGCTGCAGGAGTCTTGAGCATCTTAGGAGCAATCCCCTTCTTAATAGGTGGCCTACTTTTTCAATCATATGCAGCTTATCTTAGCTCGTACATCCTAGCCTTCCTAAGCGTGATAAGTGTCATAAGTATATTTGTTGGATTTGTAATTATATTTGCAGCTTTCATACCTTTGGCCGTAGTCTTCTACACTTCCAGAGAAACAGGTTCTCCCAGAAAAACGTAAGCAAACAATCAACCCCTTTTTTCTTTTTAATTATTGATAAGGAAATTAGCCCCTAACTGGTTGCCTAAATAATAAGTTTAATATCAAAGTTTTCACAAAATTTAAAACAAGTTCAAATGCGAGGTAGGAGGTTTGAAATTGGGCGGAGGGCCACTACTAGCGGGTACAGCTGGAGGAATAGTAGGGGCCATAACAGTAGTTGTGGGAATAGTTTGGAGCATAGCGTATATTGAATTAGTAATGGTGGATGTACTTGTTTACGGGGTTCCAGTCTATTATGATTATTATTGGTCTGCATTACCGGCTCTTATGATTTATTATTTGCCTTATCCTTTTTCTAATATTTGGTCCTCTTTGTTCCTAGAGTTTTCGATTATTCTTGCTTTACTTTTCTTTGCTACGGGTATTCTCACCCGTATCGGATTCAAAGGTATGTCTAAAAGTGAGGGAGTGGAAATGGGCGTATTCGGCAGCGCCGGGCTCAATCTAGGGGCTCTCACCCTCCTTATGGGAAGTATGACACAGTCGATAGAGGTGTATTCTCAATTACTTCCGAGTTTTTCGGATCCTTTCATGAATTATTTCGTGTTGCTCATATCTGCACCGAATTGGTTCCTGATCAAGTTCGGTTTTTTGATACTTGGTTTGTCCTTTATCATACTCGGTTCAGCAAGTTGGTACATGCGTAAGGATACCGCCCACGTCTTGGCCTCCGCAGCCACAGGAGTGTTGAGCATCATAGGTGCAATTCTACTCATTATAGGAAGTCTAATTTCACCCACTTTGGTAACTCGTCTATATCAAGAAACCGAGAATATCCTATGGCTCACCGGTC
>DXJA01000209.1 GCA_019056875.1 Candidatus Jordarchaeum madagascarense | reverse complement strand
TCATCCTCACAATTATTAACATTAATTACACATCTAACTTGTTTAAAAAATATTTAACTTGAGAGGAGGAATCTCTTTGAAATATATGCTTGAAGATATGACTTGGACTGAAGTTGAAGAAGCTTTGAAGAATAAAAATTCTGTAATAGTTCCCTTCGGCTCAGTTGAGGAACACGGCCCCCATCTTCCAACATCAACAGACAGCGATCTCTGCTATGCTATCGTAAAAAAAGGGACAGAAGGCACCGATTTCCTCGTGGCGCCCATAGTAAATTATGGTTTGTGCCGCTCAACACGCGAGTTTCCTGGAACCGTTTCCCTAAGGTTTGAAACCCTTATGCAACTAGTGAAAGATATTCTATTCGAATTGGTAAACCAAGGATTCAAAAAAATTGTACTTTTCAGTTTTCACGCAGGATCCACACATCTCACAGCACTAAAAGAAGCAGCCTTCGATTTTACACTAAAAAATAAGAACATAAAGGTGTTCTTGGTTTCAAGCATTGATTTAGCAGGAGAGGAACTCTTAAAAGTTCTGGAAACCATTCCTCAGCACGCTTGTGAATTGGAAACCTCGCTCATGCTATTCCTAAGACCGGAAACGGTTGAAATGGAAAAAGCCTTTGAAGAATACCCCTCTGGTCCTCGTTTTCTTGTAACGCCTTCTGGAAGAGAGTGGATGAAAACGGGAGTTATGGGTGATCCCCGAAAAGCTTCCTCTGAGAAAGGGAAAAAGATATTCAATTTAATGACTCAAAGACTCAGAGAAATACTTACGGATATCATAAACCAATGATGTCACAGGGTCACCTCTTTTTGGCCTCTTCTATTTGCGATTTCATTTTGAGAAAAAATTCCGGTGTGCATATCTCGTATGGAATCGGATAACGGGACCCCGCCCTATGCGTACCCTCTAAGCCCTCTATAACCGAATCAACAATCCCTAATGGTATAGATGCCACCAAGTCACTATCCTTTGCTAATCCAAAGCGGCGATCACCAAGGCAAGGCAGCGCGACTTGCAATCGCCCCGTTAGATACACGTTTGAGATAGTATCTGCACAAACAGCGTCCCCGAATGTAGACATAGTAACTCTTCCACCCTCCTTCCATAGGGCACCCTGAATTATTCTCAGCATTTGAGCTGAATTTCCATAAATCATTAAAAAATCTGGGTCGTAATCTATTCTATCTAAGGCACCCGAGACTATAGCGGAAAACTTTCCATATGGCATTTTGGGAATCATTTCTGAGGTCTTCTTGGCTCCCTCTTGAGTTTCATGGTACCTTCCAACGAAAAAATATCCCTCCAAAAATATGTCATATGGTTCCACAAACCCGATGGCAATCTCAGCTAAAGGGCAGATATTCTCCTCCTCTGTGAGTCCCATTGTCCACCCATAATATCTGGAATAGCTGAATATCTGGCAAAGGGCTATCTTTTTATCGGGTTTCTTTAATCTGCTTATATTTTTCAGCTCTTCTTTATTTTCAATTAGTTTTACTCCTATAGGGAAAGTAGCTAGTCTGAGATACCTATTTAACCGATCATCCAACTCCTTCCATTTTCCCATAAACTCAATCACCTTTAATACAACTGATTCATTTCGATCAAATTCTATAAGCAGAACTGTCTTGGTTTCCCATAATTATATGAATGCTAAATCTTAATTACGCATTGTTTAAATAATTTCTCTGTAATTTTTCAGTCAAGCCCAAAAAACCAAAAAATAGATACCGAATTGAACCATACAGGTGATAGAATGTCAAAATTGGACCAATGGACGCGCTACTATAGAGAACATGCAGAGGATGCGTTAAAAGTTGAGGACTACGCCTCTGCTGCCGACTACTTCTCCTTAGCCTCATTCACCTCAATCATAGGAGACGATATACCCCAAGCAAAATATTTCGCCGATGAGGCATTAAACGCCTGTGAAATAGAAAATCTTGAGGATAAACACTTGCTACTAGCAAAAACAGCAAAAGCAATCTCTTCCGGAAGGAGAGAGGAAGCCGAAGAGCATTGGAAGAAAATTGGAGAAGATTTGCAGACCGAGACAGTAAATCTTTACGAGGGCGCCCTTAGAAAAATATAGTTTTAAAAAATTGGATTTTTCAAGAATCAAGAATTAGTTCCATTAACACCTCGTCTCTGTATTCTCCCTGCATTTTAAACTGGCGTTTTCTTACACCAATTATCTGAAATTTGTGTTTTTTGTAAAGTTTAATGGCGTTTAAGTTGGTGTTAAATGTGCTCAAACAAATTTTTTCAAAACCCTTTTCACGTACTCTAATGATGGCTTCTGTTATCATAGCGTTTCCTACCCCTTTCCCTCTATGCTCGGCGATAACCATTATTCCCAAGTTGCCCACATGCGCCGCAGCATCCCAATCATCACGTTCAACTAGACAATGCCCAACAACTTCCCCACCAATCTCTGCAACTAAAATAACGCTCCCTCCGCTTCTATGGTGAGAAAACCAAGATAAGCGCTCAAATTCCCCCTCAGCAACAAAAAGCACAGGAATCCACTTTTTCTCCTCGGTAACAGAACGAAAAACTCTCCATATACTCTCCAAGTCCTTAGGACTAGCATCACGAATCTTAACAATTAAACCGTCCTTAATAGGGTAAACTCTCGTCGTTTCATACACCGCCAATCAAAATAAAAAAAGATGCATAGGAGAATATTAATCTCCCTACAGAAGTGATCTGATAGGAATATCTTGAAACTGGCCATTCGGCAATGTACGGCGAAGAACTAATGGCAGTATTCCCGACTCTAATTCAATAGTGGCAATAACAATAGGGTCGGTCACCTTATGAAGGTCAATCAATATCGGGGCACCCATCGTAATCTGCAAAGCCCTAGTACTTATGATTCTCGACTTCTCATACTTAGTAAGTTTAGGCGGTCCGATTTTGATTCCCATTTCGTTTATGGTAGTGGCCCCCACATCATTAATGAAATAAAAGGGAATTGATTATAGTGTACACTGAATCCTCTTTTTCCCTTTTAAGTCTTTTCCGTGTCTTAGGGGCAAACGGTCTTAGTCTTCTCCGAACTCGCCTTCCTCACCGCCACCTGGAGGCATGCCTGGGCCTCCTCCAAGACCTTTACCGGATGCGGCGATAACGTCGTCGATTTTAAGAATCATCTGGGCTGCTTCGCTCGCAGACTTGATTGCCTGTCTCTTGACGGCTGCTGGTTCCCATACATTCATCTTGGTCATGTCCTGAATTTTACCTGAATAAACATCAACGCCATACACGTAATCCTCAGGCTTAACATGCTTCGCTCTCAACTCAACAAGAATGTCTAATTGGTCCAGACCCGCGTTCTCAGAGAGAGTCTTCGGGACCACCTCGAGAGCATCAGCAAACTGTTTCACGGCAAGTTGCTCACGACCACTGAGGGTATTCGCATAATCCTTAAGCCTCTTTGATACCTCCATCTCGGGAGCGCCGCCACCAGGAACAACTTTGCCATCTTCAATCACGTCGCGAACCACAGACAAGGCGTCGTGAAGTGCTCGCTCCGCCTCATCAACAATGAGTTCAGTGCCGCCTCGAACTAGAACGCTGACCGCCTTGGGATTCTTGCAACCCTCAATGAACACCATGTCATCGTCACCGATCTTCTTTCCATAAACCACATCAGCCGCACCAAGATCATCCGCGCTCAAATCCTCGATATTAGTGATTATGTCGCCACCAATAGCTCTTGCCAGTTTCTCCATGTCGGACTTCTTAATACGTCTAACAGCGAGAATACCCGCCTTAGCAAGGTAGTGCTGAGCAATATCGTCAATTCCCTTCTGAAGAAGAACCACATTAGCACCAATGTTGATAATCTTGTCCGTCATGTTCCTAAGCATTCTTTCCTCCTGATCGAGAAAGGCCTTCATCTGCTCTGGATTTGTGATATTGATTTTCGCATCAAACTCTGTCTTTTCAATCTCCAATGGAGCAGCCAACAGTGCAATCTTCGCTTTCTCCACCCTTTTAGGCATACCGGGATGGACAATTTCCTTATCAAGAATAATGCCATTGACCAATATCGAGTTCTCTAGGCTTTCCCCTTCCTTCTTGTCAACCTTCACATTATCAATATCTGCAGTCCACTTGCCATCAACCTCGTCCGCAACCATTCTCACCGCTTTAACAGCAATATCACTGAGATATTCACGAGAACCAGCAACCACCTTACTACTCATCGACACTACTGCAACCTTTTTCAACATATCCTCATCATCAATCGAAGTCTCGGTTGAAATCTCATCAATAACCTCTAAAGCCTTCTCAGTAGCCTTCCTATACCCCTCAATAATGACTGTGGGGTGAATATCCTGATCCAACAAAAACTCCGCGTTTTTAAGAAGCTCACCACCAAGAACCACAGCGGTGGTAGTTCCATCTCCGACCTCATCATCCTGAGTTTTTGCTATGTTTACCATCATTTTTGCAGCTGGGTGCTGTACGTCAATTTCCTTTAGAATTGTGGCGCCGTCATTTGTTATTACTACGTCACCGAAGCTGTCTACGAGCATTTTGTCCATTCCTAGTGGACCGAGTGCGGTTCTAACTGCTTCAGCGATTACTTTGGCCGCCATAATATTCGTTCTCTGCGCATCCCTGCCTATAGTTCTCTCTGAACCTTCCTTCAATATTAGTACGGGAGTTCCACCTAATTGTGCTGACACTTTTTTTCCTCCTCTGTATTTTTTAATCTTTATATGTCTTAGAATTTGTATGGTTTTTGTTGCGGGACAGTGTTATAGCACTTCTATATAAATTTTACG
>DXJA01000021.1 GCA_019056875.1 Candidatus Jordarchaeum madagascarense | reverse complement strand
TTTATATTTTTGAAAAAAACTGTCGAATATTAACGAGTTTTATTGATTTTTGAGAGAAAATAATTTGATACTAAAGAAGATATTTTATGTTAAGGAATCTAAAATGAGATGGTCTAGTAGGATATGATTTTTGGAAGGGAAATTATTGATTAAAGAGTTATTTTTGTAGTTGGAGGTTTCTTTTCATTTTCCAGTATTTGATGTAGTTTGCCGTGGCTTTGGCTACTCTTTCGGGGTTACGGTACACTGCTACCCCGTTTCTTTCTAACTCGGCTTTTTCATCTATAGGATAAATGTTTGGCGATATTAGGGCTGCGATAACTGGTTTATTGGTGATTTTTGTTATTTCTATCAGTTCTTTTGCTGGTAGCGGAATTTCCGGCTGAAACGAGGGTGTGTAAACCGCTATTAAAGCGTCGACGTTTTCATCTTCTAGGAGTATTTTACCCACAACTCCATAGAGCTCGGAAAAAACATAAGCTACGCCAGTAAGGTCAACAGGATTTTGTACCGCAATATTAACGGGAATTGCTTTCAGAATCCGTTTTTTTGTTTCCTCAGATAAAACGGACATCTCAATCCCGTAGCGCTCCAAGACCTCGGTGATTACAAGACTCGGCCCCGCGGTGTGAGTTACTAAGGCTACTTTTTCTCCCTTAGCGGCGGGGAGGATGGAAATGGCTTTTGCTGCGTCAACTAGCTCAGAGGGTTCTATAACCTCAAGTATTCCGGCCTGGTCGAATGCTGCTTTGTAGAGAGGGTAGGAACCCGCTAGGGAGCCCGTGTGTGAAAAGGCAGCCTTGTTGGACACATCTGTTTTTCCCACCTTGTATGCTATTACGGCCTTTTCTCTAGCTACTACTTTTGCTACTTGTAGGAATTCACGAGCGTTGTCCAAGCCTTCGATAAAAACGCAGATCACATGGGTGGTGGGATCATTTTTTAGATAAAGGAGTAAATCTGCTATTTCCACATTGGCTCGGTTACCTACACCAATATATTTGCTGAACCCCAAATCGGACTCAAGTATGTATGATAATAGGGTTGTACCCATTCCACCCGATTGGCTTACAATAGATATGTCGCCTCTGGGAAGTTTTCCAATGGGGGCGAAGCTGGCGTTCATATTGGAGTAGGCGTTCATCATACCTATAGTATTTGGTCCAATGATTTTGGTTCCTGCTTCGTTGCAAATTTTTGCCATTTCCCTCTCGGTTTGGGCACCTTGCTCATCCAGCTCCTTGAACCCGGAAGCGAAAATAACCAAACCTTTTACTCTTTTTTTGGCGCATTCCTTGACCGCGTCCAACACTGCTAAAGGAGGTAGGGATATCACCGCCAGATCAATTTCGTCGGGTACATTAAGAATACTGGGGTATGATTTGTATTCTCCCACGGTTTCAGCGTTTGGATTTATGGGATAGATTTTACCTTGGAACCCTGCCTCTAGCAGCGCCTTTAAGCTCTGGTATCCTAGTTTGCTTGGATTTCTCGATGCGCCTATAATGGCTACGGATTTGGGGGAAAAAATGGGTTCAAACTCTTTCAAAATGTCTGTCATTGTCTTGAACTCTCACGCTCATGAAAATAAGACTTCTTACTAATAACTATTTCACCTTGTTTAAAAATAAAAAAAACGTGGAGGTAGGGATTATAATAGTCTAGTCATTATGGTCTTTCTTTTTTATTTTGGTAATAGGCGTTTTGGGGGTAGTAATCCAAAGTACATCAGTGTGAATGCTGCTGCCGCAAATATCCATACACTCGCCTCTAGAATTGTGTTGCTTAGGAGAAGTGCTAACATGTTGGATACCTGAACCATGATTGCGGAGACTGCAGCTGTTCCCATTATGGCTCCCATTATTCGCCGTTCATCTTTTTGTTTACTAGCATAGTAATAGAATGATATTCCAATAAGTATGAAAGCCCCAAGCCATAGAGCCAGTGTTAGTAAAGAGGAAGTTATGGCCATGTTAACGGAAAGCACTAGCTGTACCTCTTCTCCAGTTATTGGGGAAAGCAAGTTTACAACTGTGACTATTAAAGAAATTGCGACAACGAGGTAAACCAAAGCCTTTTTTATTCGGATTAGCTGTGAGAAGAAAAGCCAAAAGAAAAGCACAATTAGTGGAGTTGAAACAAAATGAATGCGGTAGAGATTCAGAATTATTTGTGGATAGTTGGTTAGAAAGTAGGGATTAGCTATATAGAAATATGAAGCAACAGTTACGGCTAGTGTGGAGACACCTCCCGCAAAAGTTGCGATGGAAAGATAGAGAAATGTTTGTATACTTTCGGGTTGTTTGCGAGACTTGGCCAAAAGTAGAAAGGACGCTAAAAAGGCCACGAATGAGGCTATAGCTGAAAAGAAAAGCTTAACATACATCCCAGAAGAAACACCAAGTACAAGTGAAAGACGGAAAAAATCGTTAAAGAGATACGCGTAAACGATAAATTGCTCCAAACTAAACATAAGTGACACCTTTCCTGCTCAAGTCGTTTATAATATTAGTAAGGAACGAACATACTAAAAAGATTATTTGTAAAAAACAAAAAGAATGGTATATCAACGTTACAAATTATAAAAAATTCTATCTTAAGCTGTCAAAGAATTTATCGACCAGTCCCACAACCGAGGAATTCTTTTTGTGGTGCTCTCTGACTTTTTCTTTACATGTGGCCATGGAAACGAGGTTACAGTGGCGTTCCTCAACTGGCTTACCATCAATATCGCAAACGGTTTTGAGCAGACCTTTATGTATATAAGGGCAAGGAGTTTGCGCCAATTCAACAACTATGTATTTACCAATAATGTTACCGATATCCGTGGTATCCGCAAAAAAATTTTCAAACAATTCCTTATTTTCTTCCACAATCTTCAATATACAGTCTTCAATCTTTTTCACGAGCTCCGGATTCTCAGCCTCGAATATCAGGACCAAATACCAGTCCTTTTCCCCCGTAGAGAAGGGCTTAATGTAAGCATTCATATTTTGAAAAGAGATAGATTTAGGCGCTTCACCCGTAATCTCGCCCCAGAACTTCTGAGATGCAGAAATTATACCCGCCACCAGATCAGGGTCAGCCTCAATCGACCCCAGAGTTAGGCTTAAAGGACAAATTCCATCAGAGTTGATAATGTAAATATTATGAATAATCAAATGTTCCATCCCCAAATTTAAGATATACTTATTGTCTTTATGATTTATCCATTAAAGCAATATTAAAAGATTTTGTGAAAATTGATTTTATCTTATGTATTTTTTTCTCTACCTTTTTTAAAAAGGTATCTAATAATTATAT
>DXJA01000208.1 GCA_019056875.1 Candidatus Jordarchaeum madagascarense | reverse complement strand
AGGACTTGATCAGTGGGTTTATTTCGGCTATTTTTAGTTTTTCTGAGGAGTTTGGTAAAGGTCAGATAACTAAAATGGAAACAAAATTCCGCAAATTCTTTTATCACTTATATGATAAGATAATTTTCGTTATAATCACCGAACTCGAAAATGACAAGGAGGAATCAGTAATATTGAAATTATTGCAGACAATTGCTGAGAGATTTTTTAACAAATTCGGGGTGAAAGTCTACGACGAAATTGACCGTTCAAAGTTTTCAGACTTTGAAACAATCGTTGATCAATTAATAGAAGAATACGATATCACAAATAACTATGAGAGTGACCTACCAAAAGAGAGCCTAGAAGAACTTGAGAGAAATTTTGAAAATGATAAGTTTGAGGGAAGAGGCACCAATGATAAGAAAAGTACGAAGATTGAAGAATCGAGATTACACACCTACAATAAACAGGGGGACACCAACCACAGAAATTCAACGCGGGATTTATTTTCCGAAAAGCCCTTCAACGCTCTAAAAAATCTAGCTCGACGTTTTATACTGCAAACAGAACAAAACAATGATGAGAACACGGTTATTACCGATTCTCAAGAGATATAGCACCAAAGGCTGAGGATTAGGAAGTATTAGTATGAATGCAGTAAATCGGTTAATCTGCCTTCGTTTAAAAAGTAGTCTGCAAAGCAAATTAAGAATGATCCTACTGCAGTTCTTTGATTATTTCCTCTAATTTTTGATATTTTCTTTCAGGAAGTTTTTCCAGGCAGTATATAGCGTGTATCCGCTCTTTCTCTGTTAGCTCTATGACCTTCCAACCCTGTTTTTCTACTAGCTCTTTTTTTGTTACGAGAAATTTTCATGACTTTCAAAGTTTAAGAATAATTTTCGAGTATTACCCCGATTTTACATACTCTAAATAATACCAATTTTTATCTTAAATTCAATTGTAAATAAGCCGATTAAATAATCCTCCTGAAATTAGGACACTAGTAGAAGCACTTTAAATTTTTTTATAATAATGTTGAAAAATATCAGAATTAGAAAGCAAAGGCTTTGGGGGTTAAAAAATTGACTAGAGAAAAACTGGTTTACAAGAATAATGGGAAAATATCTGATAAGGACTTTGTAGATTTTTTCAGAGAGTTAGAAGACATTTACGGAACTTGTCTCCGAGAAAAGGAGAAAAAAGCAGTAAGGGACCTTTTACTTCTGAATGAAATCTATAACTCAATGATGGAGATCAAAAGAGTCTTAAGAGTCAGAAAGATCGCATTTGATGAAGAATAAATCGTACGAATTTTTTTGTTTCAAATTAAAGAAGAAAATCAATTTGTTAAAACTGCAAAGGCGTTTTTCGGATTTTTTCGGGGGTGTGATTAGAAAGGTATATATAGGTTGTGTTATTATGTTCAAATACAATGAACAACCGAAAAGAAGAGTGTTATATTGAAATTCAATTACCCAGTTTTAACTAAACCAGAAAAATGCCAACACTGCAAAACCTGTATAGCCGCTTGCCCAGTAGGCGCAATTAAAGACGTTGATCCAAGATTCGAACTCGACATGTCCAAATGTGCTACCAGAACCGATTGCTTCTCTTGCGTTATGCATTGCAAAGGCCACGCACTGATTTTAAAACAAGCAGACACCACGGAAAAGATTAATATTGTAGTACAGTAAATTTTTCTAAACATACACTTTTAATAAATATAATTAATCACTCATTTCGGTTAAGGGTATATGTTTTTGAGGAGGATTAATAAAGGTAAAAATTACAAAATTCTAAAATTTTTGGAGGTTGGGAAATATGGTAGATTTTCAACTGTCGGAAGAACAGATTGCTCTGCGTGATAAGGCGCGAAAGTTCGCTAAAGAAGAAATACTTCCCGTCTCGGCAAAATACGACAAAAGCGGAGAATTCCCCCGCCCCATATATGAAAAAGCCCACAAAGCAGGCCTCATGAATCTTGGAATTCCAAAACAGTATGGAGGACCCGGGTATGGATCTCTTGACTCAATGTTAGTGGTCGAAGAGATAGCCGCCGCCGACCCCGGAGTTGCCACCTCCATGTACGCAAATGACCTCGGCTCCGCACCCATCATTCTCATAGGCACCGACGAACAAAAGAAGAAATTTTTGACACCACTAACCAAGGAACTACAATTCATTTCCTTCGCCACCAGCGAACCGGGTATGGGCTCTGACGTGGCAGGCATCCAAGCGACCTGTGAACACAAGGGTGACGAGTATATTTTGAATGGTAATAAATTTTGGATTACCAATGGAGATGTCGCTAGTTTGTATGTCATCTTTGCCAGACTCAAGGGCACGAAGCGTCACGCAGGTTTGTGTGCTTTTGTGGTTCCACGCGAAACCGAAGGCGTTTCTACCGGTAAACCTCTTGAGAAGCTAGGGCATCGAGCTTCAGATACGGGGGCTGTTATTCTTCGTAATGTCCACGTTCCCGTGGAGAACCGTCTCGGCGATGAAGGTATCGGTTTCCTTTTAGCTATGGGAACATTTATGCATACTCGCCCTGCCATTGGAGCATTTGCAACTGGCTTGTCACGCTCAGCCATGGAGTATGCCATCAACTATGCCAAACAGCGTGAAGCTTTTGAGCACAAGATATCCAGCTTTCAAGCAATACAAGACATGGTGGCCGACATGTATGCGCGCACTGAAGCCATGCGTCTCTTAACATGGAGGGCTGCCTGGCAACTCGACCAAGGGCAAGATGATAATATAGCTTCCAGCTGCGCCAAGCTCGTCGGCGCCGAAGACACCATGAAAATAGCCACCGACGCTTTACAGATTTATGGCGGTAAAGGATATCTGGAAAATTACCGCATCGCCAAACTGTTCCGAGATGCAAAACTGTTCCAAATCTATGAGGGTACAAGCCAGATTCAGCGATACGTTATCTCACGATACCTCTTCAAAGAATATGAAACCATTATGAAAGGATTTTAGGCTTCACATGTAAAGGTTAGTAAAAGGAAACTTTCAAAGGGTATAGGAAAGAAGTCAGGTCAAATAATCCATTAGTGCCCTTATTTTTTTCTTTACAAGAAATCTTTTCTCAAGAATGTTTTTGTAATCATACTTAAGATTCTTATTAAGAACGTAAGACATTGCAGAGTTCATCT
>DXJA01000207.1 GCA_019056875.1 Candidatus Jordarchaeum madagascarense | reverse complement strand
TCTTTGCAGGTTTACTTTTTTAGGGTTTCCTTTTTTATTACTCTGACAATTTTTTTTGTAGTGCTTGTATTTCCCCAGTTGTCTATATACTTGAGGGTGGTTTCGTATGTGCCTGCTTTGTTATATGTGTGAACCGCTATGGGAAGTTTATTTGTGTTACCGTCCCCGAAATCCCAGTTTTGTTCTAATATGATACTTTCTGGTGCCGTAAATACTGTGACGTGAAAAATTGCTGGGCTTCCCTCAATCAGCGGGTGGGGAGTTACTGTGAATGAGCCTGTCGGTGGAGTTACTCCTTCCTTTTTGGTGATGAATATTTTGGGGTCTGTTAGTTTACCGTCTGCTTCCTTTATTTTTTGGGTGGGTGTTTCGTGGATTTTGTCGATGATGTGTATGTGTGCTTTTGTGGTTCTTTCTAGCTGGTCTGGTGTACATTTGTTTGGTGTATCGTATTTTGTATGGTACCATATTGGTTTTCCAATGAGCAGTATGGAAGGAACTCCTGCCATAATGAAGGGAAATAGGTCGCTTACTGGTAGGGATTTTGCCGAAACATAGGCTGCTGGTAACAAATTATATTTTAGAGTGGCTTCTAAAACGAAGGGTGTGAGTATTGGGTTATCGGAAATGAAGAGTCCTCTTTTCTCGTCTAGGCCTGTTTCCACGGCGCCTCCGTCAGTCTGGTTGTACCATCCTTTAGACCCAAATCCGTCAAGTAGCATTAATGTGATTATTTTGTTAAGCATGTCTTTGTGCATTTTTACAAAATTGTTAACACCCAGGAAGGCTGCTTCGTGGCCTGTCCAACCCACAAATACCATCGTCTTATCCCTTTTGTCTAGGGGAATTTGAGCATAGTGTTTAGCCAGTGTTATCAGTCCTGCATTTGCTCCCGCATTGTCTACTGCGCCCGTAAAGGTACTGTCGGTATGGGCTCCTACTAGTATGATGTCGTCTGTTTTCCCTGGTATCGTTCCAATTATGATGTTGCTTTTTGCGGGTTCTGTTTTTACTTCTTCAATGAGTTTTACGGTCAGTTTTCCCTGATTTCTGGTGCATAAGCTTTTCAAATAGTTGCCATCATCATTATTCACAGAAAGCGCTGGTAGTCTATTCTCCCAGCCTTCTACTCCCGCTCCCAAAAAGATGTATGAAACAGCATCAAGGGGAGACCCATTAATAACCACTAATCCTAGGGCACCCTTCTCTTTTGCATGGTCTAATGAACCAAATACTGCAAATGTTGGGTAAAAGTTCAGTATCATTCTACTGTCTATTAGTACTATTTTCTCCTTAACGTCAATTGATTCGAAATCCGTTGTGGTTCCGTAACCTGCGTACACCATCTCGGCGGTAATTCCTTCCCTTTTTGTTGAGCCGCTAAAATAAACGGGAAAAGTTACGATACTTTGATCAGAGGGTACTCCCGGGGTTCCTTTGGAAAGAATAGTGAGTTCGTGGTTTTCAGCCCACCAACGAGTGAAGTTAAATGATTCACTATTAACATCCGATAATCCTGCTTCCTTGAATTTTTGGTAAATGTACTTCTCGGCTTTATCCGCAGCTGGGGTTCCCGCTCTACGGTAACCGAATTCACACAAATCCTTCATAATTTGATACAATTCTTGGCCAGAAATCCTTTCGGTATCCGATCCATCCATTTCATTCACCCCTTTGGATTTAAGATAAAATATAAACAGTTTTTTCCATTATAACCTTTTGTTAATCTATCGGCGATTCTTTTTTATCTTTTTATGGGTTAATTCTTTATAACTGATTGATTAACCATAATACACGATTGATGAGGAAGGATGATTGATAATATGTCAAATTTCTCTATTAGTGAGATAGGAAAAAGACTCTCTCTAGCAGGTAGATTGCAGATAAGACCAGTGTGTGCGTATGGTTCAGAGAAGATACCTAGCGGGGCTGTTCCACTGACGACGGTCAGTCGCTGTGTTGCCAGGGCTATATTCACTATGGCTGTTAATGAAGAGATGCCTCCAATTTATGTGGGGAGTGATACGCTGGAAGGATGCTGTCCAGGTGGGGTGTCTTGGCTCGGTTTTACCAGTCCTTCACCATGGATAAAGTATTTCGTGTCCACTGGTACCAAGGACTTCGCGAACGGGGCTGCCGAATATCTAAAAGCCAGTCCTGAACTTGCTGATGAGAGCTTCAAATCGATAGGCAAAATAACGCCGCTCGGAAAAAATATAGTATTTCAAGCTTGTTCTGATCTTACCGATAAGGATCGGGATGTTAAATCCATAGTTTGTTTCGGGATAGGTGAGCAGATAAGAAACCTATGTTCCCTAGCCTATTTCAGAAGGTCAGATAGATGTGCGGTTCTTACACCCTTTGGTCCTTCGTGCGCCACATTCGTCACTTACCCTGCAGGTATGGGGGAAAATATGCCCACTGATTCAGCTTTCATAGGGCCTACTGACCCCACAGGAAATTCTTGGTTCCCGGCCAATTATATGGCCATTGGTATACCGATACAGATAGCCAGACGCATGGGTGAAGATCTTGAAAAATCTTTTATCATTAAAAGACCTAAAACCGCTTATCCAGAACATAGAGATGAACTTAAGGTAACACCCAAGCAAGTCGAAAAATAAAAAGAATAGGTTTAATATTCTTCTTAATTTATTTACTGTTTGTTTCACTTGATTTTTTGCTGACATTCTTCTCTGTTTTTTAGGGCTTCTTTTGCTCTCTCGGTTTTTCCATCTTTTTCTAGAACCTTTGAATATTTTTCATAGAGGTCTGCTGCCTTCTTGTAGCTTTGTTTCATTTTTTCCATGTTTCCCGCTTCCCCGTAGCATTTTCCTGCTCTTTTGAAGTTATCAGCGCCAGTTCCTAGGAAGTCGCGTTCCGCTAAGTGTTCTCCTAATTTTTCGAAGCAGTCTGCTGCCTTTAGGAAACTCTCTTTGGCTTTTTCTTCCAATCCTGCATCCTGGTAGCAGGTTCCGGCCCAATCGAAATCGTCACCTGCCTCCGCTAAGTCATCTTTTTCTAGACTACGTTCCGCTTTTTGAAAGACTTTTTCTGCCTCTTTTTTAAGGCTCACGATACAGCCCCCTATAGTAATAATATTAGAATTTTAAATATTTGAAATTATTCAACAATCTTCAATCTTCCCATTTTTAGGACACTAAACGCCACCACAGGCTAAAAATATAATTTAACTACTGTCACTTTTGATTTATTTTTCAAACTGGATTTAGGAACTCTGAGAGTTTTTCTATTTTTTCAATTCCTTTTGAGTACACTGGTTTTGTTATGGGTGGGGTGATTCCGGTTCCTACCGTTATTTGTGTAACTGACTCATATGCTGGGTTTGGTTTCCATTCCGGTCCTCTTTTCGTCTTTATAAGGTAGTATGCTGCTCCTCTTGCTGTTTCTATCGGTCCATAATTTGAATGGAATTTGTTTGAAACCCAGTTTGCCATAACTAGTGTTTCCGGTCCCTTGTTTATCGTTATGTGTCCATGAAGGGGTGGTGATACCCATAATTCTCCACGGTGGATTTCTGTTGCGGTGAAGACTTCTATTTCGAGAGGGTCTTCATCACTGCTTTTTTGTGAGGCATAAGTCGCAGTTCCGTGAAGTACACCGTATATTTCGGGGTAAAGATTCGGATGATAGTGTCCTGATGTTTTTCCGTACTCCTCCCCTAGGAGAAAGGCTCTCATCACAGTTATATCAAATCTCACATTGTATTTTAAAATCAAGGATCTGTGTTCTCCAAGGGCAATGTCCCTATACATCCAGTAGGCGATTTCCTCTGGATTAACTTCTAGGTTTTGGGTCCTAGCTACTTTCGAGAGGTCGCCCAAGGTTCTAATGCCTGGTTCTGGAAGATCTAATTCGTCGGAAATTAGCTTGTTTGTTTTGCTATCAAAGCTTATTGGAAGGCCGGAAACAGACTCTAAGCTAATCATATAACTCCTCCTTATCGCGTATTTATCCTTGTTTTTGAATTGTTATAGATTCGAAAAGCCAATTTTTAAGTGAACTTTTTCGAACCTTTTAATAACAAGTCCCTACGCTATTTTTTTATTTTGTGGTGTGATTTGATTGTCTCTCCAACAGAATTAAAATAGATTTTTAACTATACGCATGTATTGAGATTCGTATTCTCTTCTATTCGGTAAATCTAAAAGTGATGTGGGGAAAGTGTAAAAAAACGGCGCGTATTGGGAGAAATTTGTCTAATGGTTTGCGGAAGAGAGTATGTTAGTCTGTTTCCTCTTCAACCCAAGAGAATTTTCTTTGAAGGGTTTTCGGGTAGTATTTCTTCCAATCGTAGTCTACTTTTTCGAACCATTGGTAATATACTCGGGGATCAATGTAGCTTTTGAGCGAGGTTGTAAGGTTGTAGTTTTTGGTTTTCTTCATGAGTTCGATTTGAGCCTCTACCTCCTTAACCTTCTCCTTGGCTTTTTCGGTCTTCTTCTTTTCTTTTAATTTTTTGAGACGCTCCACCTTCTTTTCTAACGAGTTTTTGTAACTTTTCGACACTTGCTTTTTGTGATTACTAACAATGGCAGCTTCAAGATTCGCTAATTTTGCGGTATTTTTCTTAACATGATCTGGATCATTTTTCGTGGTTTCGGATTTATCCAGAATTTTTTCTACCACTTTTGTGGCGTGGTAAGTTCTAAAGACTTTAGCTGTCAACCCGGGCATGACCTCGTCTAAAAATTTACTAACGTTGCTCGATCTTACTCCCGCAAAGATTGCAGATTCGGCTTCGGAAATGAATTCCCTTAGATTTTTAATCACTTTGATAGGAAGGGAAACCTCTTTTTCCCATCTTACTGAGTCTTTTCCTAGGAAGTTGAATTGTGTTAATCCATTTTCCCCAATCTTAATGTGACTTGGTCTAAGGGTGGTGGCACCGACGGTGTCTGCCTCGTCTTTATCCTTCTCATCTCCCACACGAAGTTTCAAAGCGTCAATGAGGTAACACACGGTGGCTATCTTTCTTCTTTTAATACCCGGTGCTGTTAAATTATCATCTATATGCTTTCTAAGCTCGTCTATCTTGTTTTCAAGCTCTCTGGCCTTGTCGAACTTTTCCCTTTCTCTTCTCTGTTTTAGATGTGAAGTGTCAGAAAGCCATACATGCTTTAATTTTCCGCGTAACTTGTCGTCCCACTTTGCCACCCACATATAGTCTGGTTCCCATACAATTTCTTTCCAGTTTCCAGGTGGTCTTGGGGCGTCGGGTGAAAGATTTAGAGTGACGTCTTCTGCTTTAGGTCCCCTTTTCCATTTTCCCCTTAGGGGATGTTTTCCTCTCCCCATAAAAATGCTTGAGGGTTCCGCGTTGTAGTTTGCTATTTCCACTATTTTTCCATCTACGATTGCGTGACCATACTTCTCTTTGTTCTTTTCACTTATTTCTTTGCGTTCTGCAGCGAGTTTTTTCTTCTCCTCTTTTGACATGGTCACTTTTCTGAGTTTCTCATCTTCTACAATTTTAATAATTTCGGAAAAATCAAAGTCTTCTTGAGAAACCTTTTCTAGGCCTAAAGCTTCACAAAAGTCATTAAAGAAGTTTTTCGCAAAGACTGGATCATTCACATAATCTGTGCCCAGCTTTTTGACCCAGGCAACAGCCATCTCCTCCTGTTCAGATTCAAGTTTGATTTTTTCTCCCCTATAAGAGATGGTTAATCCTTTAACCTCATACTGCGAAAATAGAACACCATTGTGAATTAACTGTTTCAATTGACTACCCGCCCATATATGTTATCCTACACTATCTAGACTCTTGAAGCCATTAAACCATTACGGTAGAGCCTTTATATCTCTTATCAGAGATTACCGCAAAAAGACCACAAATCTAATTTGTGGATGTAATACTTTTGATTTAAAAACTATTCGGAGAATGAAGTGAGTGAAGTCGTGAATACTCCTTATGCAATACGTTTTTAATTATATTTCCTATTATTTCCCAAGGGAGATTTGGCAAAAATGTCGAGAGATGTTTCCTTTTCGGATGAGGAAAGGGATAGATATTCCAGAAATATTGTTCTAGAATTTATAGGATTCACCGGCCAGAAAAAACTCAAGGGCTCTAAGGTTCTGATTGTAGGAGTGGGTGGAATCGGGTGTTATGCAGCTCTTCTCTTTGCTCAGATGGGGGTCGGCACCATTCGCCTTGTGGATATGGATATTGTAGAGGTTTCGAATCTTCAGAGACAGGGATTATATAATATGGAACTGTTGAATTATCCAAAGGTGGAGGCGGCAAAAATACAACTCACCAAATTAAACCCCGAAATAAGCATAGAAACCCTGCCCTATTTTCTGGACGAGACTAACGTTATGAAAATTTTAGAAGACATTAATGTTGTGATTGATGGACTTGATTCAATGGAGCCGAGATACATTTTAAATAAGGCTTGCCACAAGTTGGGCATACCCTACGTTTTTGGAGCGGCAATCGAAACCTATGGTAACGTTTCCACAATAATTCCCGGAAAAACCGCTTGCTTAGAGTGCTTCTATGGAAATATTATAGATGAGACGCTGCCCTCATGTGGACAAGTAGGGGTTTTTCCGCCGGTTCCTTCACTGGTCGCCAATATCGAGGTATCGGAAGCTGTAAGAATCCTACTGGGAAAGGCTCCTCAACTGGCGGGAACTTTACTAGTCATCGATGCCTCGGATCTGTCTTTTGAGAAAGTTTACCTCCAAAAAGAAGATTCCTGTAAAGTGTGCAAACTTGAGCCAGAAGAAATAACTTTCAAATCGAATCGGATGGAGACTAATGTGAAAACGGTTTGTGGTAGGGCGCTAAAAAGCACTTACATAGTAGTGCCTGAAAAAGACCAAGATTTAGATTTTCAAAAAATAATTGAAACTGTGGATAAATCGTATAATATAGTTCTATTGTCGGAGCTAGGAATTACACTGAAAAAGGGCTCAAAAGTGGATGTAAATATACTAAAATCAGGAGTTGGTATTATTAAGGGAGCACAGGGAGACGAGGCGGCCCTAGAAATTTATAAAGAATTAACTCAAATATAATTTTTCGAAAGATATGTTTTATAAATGCTAAATTGAAACCGATTTTTATTTTTATTTTGCTAAATGAATTATATTTTTGAAAAGAAAACATTTAAATTGTAAAAAGGATATAAATATGTTATCATAACAGGGGAAAAAAGGGTGTGAGACAGAATGAGGACACCTTGTGAAATTATGAGTAAATCCTTTCTCCCATCCATTCGCGCCATGATAGCAAGGGAACTAACTGAAACCCACAATTGCACACAGATGAAAATCGCTGAGTGGCTAGGTGTAACACAGGCAGCAATAAGTCAATATCTCTCATCAAAGCGGGCTGCCACCGAACAAATACTAGAAACTAGACCCGCCGTCATTACATATGTCAAAGAACTCACTATCAAACTTGCTAATGGAGAAAAAGAAAGATTTAACTTTGCCAAAGAAATTTGCAAAATTTGCAGTATGTTAAGATTAAAAGAAGAATGTTTCGAAACTGCAGAAACTATTAGCATGGCCTGAATAAAATAACCATAATTGGAGATCCAACTCAGATTAGTAAAAAACATTTACCAATCTATCCTTCCTAAAAGGAGGGTTAAATACAGTGTAGTCATAAGAACCTTTAATTGACATTGCCCCGTCAGGTCTTTTTTCTTTTTACCGGACTCTTTGGGAATTCGTAACCGCAATTAGGACACAGAATCAGATTACAAGCCTTTGCCAGAGGACACATAGAACACTTCTCTGCCTTTTCCTCGGTGAATTTATATCCGCAGAGCGGACATCGGTACACTTCCTTATCCGAAATTGTGTCTGACATTATTTGAGCCCCTTTTAACTGAAAACTAGCTGGATTTCTCCTCCAATTATAACTTAGGGTTTAGAGCTTTTAACTCTTTCAACATAACCACGAAATTTGTTTTTATTTTAGTTAAAGCCTTTTATTAAGTCGACTACCCACTTTTTTTGAATGGATTTGTTTGCTGGGTAGTGGAATATTATATTTTATCGGTACTACTATTCAATTTATTTTGACTTTATCCGAGTATATTGGTACATCGCTCCTAAAGCTTTGGCAGCCAATTCTATATCAAGATAGGTAGGGTAGTTTGCTGCTTCTAGAGCACTATAAACTTTATTAACACTCTCATTGCTAGGACCGTAGATCCAAATTACCACAGGTTTTTCTTCAGAAACCTCTATCTCTTTGAGAATGTTAACATAGAATTCTGGAGGGATTCCCGCGAAGGCATAAAATGTAATTAATAAGCAGTCAACATTCTTATCTTCAAAAAAGATTTCTATCGCCCTCTTAAGAGGCGTGACAGGGTCCTGTATAATGGGCATGGCTGGTCCCATATCTGATGGGTTACCAACCATTGTGGAATGAATCTCAGATAACTTTTCATTACTTTCATCTGATAACTTACTTGGTACTAGCCCCCATTCTACTGCCGTGTCTATAGCCATTATGCCCGCTCCGCCCGTAATCGTAACTATACCTAACCGGTTTCCCCTTGGAAGTGGCTGGTATCCGAACGCCTTAGCGATCTGTAATAATTCGTGAAAAGAATTCACCTGAATTAAGCCCGCCTGCTTGAATGCGGACTCGTATATTTTCTGATCACCGGCAATTGAACCTGTGTGGGAAGCTAAGGCTTTTTTACTTTCGCTGGTTCTTCCGGGCTTGTATATTAATATGGGCTTCTTTTTGGTGACTCTTTTTGCAACTCTTATAAATCTGAATCCATCCTTGATATCCTCGATGTGTAATGCTATTACCTTGGTTTCTGGATTATCTTCAAGATACTCCAGCAGATCTGTTTCATTGACATCGCACTTGTTACTGAAGTCGCAGATTTTGCTTATGCCATAATGCAGTTCCTCAAAGGGAAACGCTTGAGGACCTATAATTCCTGTCTGCGCGGCTAGTGCTACATGTCCTCTCCTGATACTTTTGTATCCCAAGGGATAGGGTGTAGTTATTATGCCTGAGTAGGGATTAACGACACCGATTGTATTTGGACCTAGTACTCTTATCCCCGTCTTTTTAGAAATATTCACAATTTCCTGCTGAAGCTTCGCCCCCTCCTCATCTCTTTCAGCAAAACCATCAGCCACAATTACTGCCCCTTTCACTCCCTTTTCTACACAGTCCCTAACTATTCCGGGCACTGCTTTGGAGGAGGTAATTATTACTGCTAAATCCACTCCGTCGGGAATTTCCTTAACATTCGGATAAACCCTAATTCCATTAACCTCAGGGTAGGAAGGATTTACCAAATAGACTTTCCCCTTATACCCTAAATTTTTCAAACTATCGAGTATGACGAGTCCCCCAAACCAAACATTTTTTACCGCCCCAATTATCGCAACACTTCTCGGCTCGAAAAAGGGGGTTAAATCACTTCTTTCAACTAAGATTTCTGATTCCTTCTTAGACCTCTTATTAATATTCACATCATCCTTCTCTTTCCTAACCAATTTCAAACCTTCCTGCTCACGCGCTACTCTAAGATTTCATCTAATTCAAAGCGATGCCGGTAACTTTGGAAATAATGAAAAATAACCAATCTACTTCCAAGAATCGATGGATTAAACTATTATTGTTTTCACAAAATTATTGTATGAAATATAAACCTTTTTATAAAAAAATATACCAAAATGCCAAATTTCCAGATTAAACCGCTATGAGCTTCAAAGCCTAAACCTTTTGATAAATTTCTCAAGACTATTCTACAAAGCAATTACCATAAAATAATCTATTCCAGTAAAGCTTTAAAGTCATAAATACTTTGAGTAGTAGTCCAGAGTCAACTTTAAACCCATTTAAAAGTTGAATTTGAGTTGGTTTGTATGGCAAGTGGTTTTGACCTTTTAGTCTATTCTGACGGCGGTTCAAGAGGGAATCCTGGGCCTTCCGCTATTGGCTTTCTTATATGTGACAGTAAGGACGAGGTTTTGTATAGTTTCGGAGAGTACGTTGGAATTCATACTAACAATCAGGCTGAGTACCTGGCTTTGATTAGGGCTCTGGAGCGCTCGCTCACTTATTCAAAGGGTGAGATACACTGTTTTCTAGACAGCGAGCTTGTTGTTAAGCAGCTGAATGGTAAGTACCAAGTTCTTGACAGTGTCTTACGGAGTTTATTTTTGAAAGTTAAAAATTTAGAGAAGAAATTTGAAAGTGTAAAATATTCGTATCTCCCTAGGAATACCGGTAAGCTCTTCAAAGCTGATGGGCTTGTAAACAGAGCTCTGGATTCAAAACTAAAATAAAATAAAAGATTAACATAGTTCTTTTTTCTGAAATTTTTAGCTCACATTTTTTAGGTATTTGAGAAAATAAATTGCTTAAATAACAAATTATAGGCCAGAATTTTTCCGTTTTCTGTCAATTTCTGTTCTTTTTTTTACGATTTCTGTATTCCTTTTGACTTGATTAAGCAGAAACCTTTATAGAATAAAAAAATAGTAAAACTGGTTAGATACAGT
>DXJA01000206.1 GCA_019056875.1 Candidatus Jordarchaeum madagascarense | reverse complement strand
CCAAGTTTTCTTAGCGTTTCTGGTTTTGGCACTCCGTTTTCGTTCCAGCCAGCAGCATTAAAGTATTCAAGCCTCGACTCTTCAAACTTTTTTCTATTCAATGTTTTTCCCTTGTAGGTTCCTGAGGGTAGTGGCTCCCAGAATCTCGGCGGATTATCGTCATCCAGTTTAGGTTTCCACTTGGCGTCCGGTCCGCCTAAAAGCAGCATAGCTCTTTGCAGCTGCAGTATTCTTAATGCCTTTTCCTTATACCATTCCTCTCTTGTTAGTTTCCATCCTGTTACTGCCTCGTAAAAATTGAATGTTTTTATATCCTCAACTCTCATTGCAGCGAAGAAGCAGTAAACGGCCGAGTCCTGCATTATTGAAAATAGCTCACTGCCACTATCGTCAAGCGGCAGACTTGCCCCCGACGTGTGGTCTCCCGCTTGGACTGAGCACGCATAAGCAATGTTACTTGAAATGAAGTCAGCTTCGCTCCTAACTCCATGTGCCCCTATGGCCAACCCCTTCTCGTGAACGGCATACTGGAGCAAATCAACACCTTTCATTTCTCCAAGCTTTAAGGCTGCTCGATAAACACCTTCGGCTAGGATGCCCCCGATTCCCTGCCTAAAAGCTATTTTTTCGGCTAGGGCTTTGAACGCTTGGACATTCCCCCATTCAAGCTTTATTCCCTCTAAATCTTCTTCAGTTAGTACTCCCCTCTCGTAGAGTTCTGCTGCAAATCCTATGACTGCTCCGCCTTGAATGCCGCAAAAACCAAGCTCGTTACTAAAATAGGACAAGTAGATGTTATCCTCTGGAGTGAATATCCCAAGGTTTGGTCCCCAAAAGGCTTCAAGCTCATAGTCCGGATTGTCGCATATTGCCCCCTTATACTTCCCAGTTTTTAATACAGCAAGCTTTAGGCACGTAACCGGACAGCCGAAGTCTCCCCAATTTTTTTTAACCCAGTGCTTATCGAATTCCTCTCCTTTGTAGCTTTCCTTATCATGCCATTCATCCTGCCAATTTCTGACAGGCTCAGAACTTGTTCCGGCTCCAAACATGTAGCCTCCTCCTCCCGTTCCCCAGCGTCTAAAATATTTGTTTCTAAAACCTTTTTCTGAAAATTCTTGGGCTAACTTCCGCATTTTCTCTTCATCATAAACATCAGGTAGTGGGCCAAACCCCTTTGCGACTATTGCCTTAAGGTATTTAGCTCCCATTACTCCCCCATATCCACCGTAGCCCGCTCCGTGCGCATACTTAGAGACAACGGCTGCAACCCTAGTCTTGTTCTCTCCGGCGGGTCCAATATAGAGAATTGAGGGTTCAACTATTTCTCCGTAGTTTGGTCGAATACCTTTAATTTCCTCAATTGACTCTTTAACCAGAAAACGTATGGTTTGCCTTGCTTTTTTACCCCAGATAGGTGAGGCGTCTTTAATTTCGACTTGTTTGTCGCATATGAATATGTAGCATGGCTTTTCTGCCTTTCCAGTTATTATCAGACCGTCATAACCTGCGCATTTCAAGTCCACTCCAAACTCCCCTGCAATCGTCGAGCCTATTACCCCATTGCTTTGAGGCGACTTCCCTGAAACACAAACCTTGGTTCCCGGAAAATATCCGGTTAACGGTCCTGTAAGCACGAGTAGAATATTATCTGGACCGAGTGGATCAACTGTTTCCCATTTTCTACCAAGTCTATCCCATAATATCTTTGTGGCTAATCCTCTTCCGCCGATATAATCTCTTAGAACCACATCTGGTAACTTTATTTCTTCAATGTGTCCCTTGGAAAGATTTATTTCCAAGAATTTTCCAGCGTATCCCCTCATCAGTCTATAACCTCCTTTGCGATATCTTCTCCAAGGATTTGCTTGGCAACCTCATGGGTGAGTTCCTGGGGTGTTTTGGATAAAGCCTTATAGGAGACCCCTTTCTCTCTCGGAATAATCATTAAAGTGTTCCATTGACCCTCTTGGCACGCTTTAACACATTCTGGCTTTCCATCGCATAGGTCACATATAACAATATAGTTACCTTCTGGATGGAGGTGCGGAACATTCCCCGGGCAAGCTTCTATGCACAGACCGCATGCAGTACACTTCGAAACATCTACATTCACTGCTCCCGTTTGATCATTTACGGATAGAGCTCCTTCTGGGCATTCTTCAACACATGGGTAATCCTCACACTGAAAGCATAAATGGGGAATCTCCACTCCGGGAACAAGCATGAAAACCCTTATTCTTGAGGCTTCAGGCCAAATTTTCCCTTCATGATGGAGCGAACAGGCAATCTCGCATCTTCTACATCCACTGCAATTCTCATAGGATCGCTTAATCCAAACTTTAACGTATCGACTCATACAACATCATCTATTAAGTTGCGTTATTTGTCAGGTCTTAGTAAGTTATTTAGAACTTCAACTTTCAAACACTTTTTCGTTTTTCATAAATTAATAGTAATAAAAAAGGATTAGGAAGTGAGGGTACCTAGCTCTATCACTGAACGGTAAAGATTTTCATATCCAACTTGGATATTCTTTCACAGCCAGAGCCAGTCACTAGGTAGGTGTCCTCGTTACCTATCAATCCCACATTTGAATGTAGATTCCACGCTTCAATGTCCAGAACAGCGTTCTTCACAAATTTCCTATCAGATGCGCCTTTCATCACATCTAACCAGTGAAACTCCTCTGTCTGAAGACCTACACTATGTATGGTTATAAAAACAGGGTCCTTGCGTCCCTGTGCTTGCCATGCATCCAGAGCCGCCTTGTTAACCTCTTTGGGGTCAGCCCCCGGCTTAATAGCCTTAACGCAAGCCTTCTGTACCTCCACGGCTGCGTCGAAGGGTTCTTGAATGTCCGAGGGCACTTCTCCTAGAAAACCGTGTCTACTGACATCCGAATTATATCCTTTGTATATCGCTCCAATGTCGAAACGGGTAATGTCCCCTCGTTTCATTTTGACTCCGGTTCCTGGAGCTTCGGGATCGCTGTTGCCGATTGCCAGAGTGACGTGGTCGACTCCCGCGCCTCCTTCCTCAATAGCTGTTTTTTTCGCTATCCTGAGGAAATCGAAATCGCTAACCCCCTCAGCAATATTTTCGATTAGTACTTCTATTGTTCTCTCCGCGATTCTAGTGGATTCCTTAATTCTTCTTATTTCCTCTTCTGATTTGCTGATCCTCATATCTAGAAATAGATCATCGGAAACCCTAAATTTAGCATCTGGAAAAGCTTTCTTCAGCCTTTCATATTGGTAGTATGGCGTCAAAGATTCGATACCAATTACGCCCTTTTCAACCTCATGTTTCTTGATAAAGGAAGCAATAGCATCCATAGCTTGTTCAGGAGTCACTATACCTTGGGCCTCCTCAACCCAGCTAAGCATTGCATTATAAAGGGCCCACGTAACCATGCTTTCACTACCATCCTTATATACGGTCACAATTGTGGGGTACTGATTAGCAAGAGCATAAAGAATCGGATTGTTCTCCACGGCCCTAACTGCTAGACCACAAGTGTAGAAAACGTTTTCTGGACTAGACGCTATCAGTACATCAACACCCTTCTCTTCCAAAACCTGAGAAGCCTTTTCCTTACTAAATCCAATAGGCTTGGGCCGATTCATAGAACTTTTTTTAATTTATAAAACATTTAAAGCTTTCCCAAACCCTTTCAAGGTGTTTTTACAAGGATTTTCAGAATCAAATCATAGAAAAATAGGCAAGTTGTAGGTTGAATTCTAGTCCGCAGTTGCCAATCGGTGTATCTAAGAAATTATTCTGTCTACTACCCTACTTCCTAATTCGCATGTTATTTCCGTACCAACTCTCTAAGTAATGATCTCACTTCACCTGTTGAATATAAATTGAATCTGGCACGCGATCTACCCAAACCCACTTTTATCGTGTATGCAGTTTCAGGAAGAGCGGCAAAGGTATCTTCATCAGTCCAGTCGTCACCAATTGCCATAATAAAATCCCAATCCCCTTTTGATAACCAGTGTGATGAGGCAAGCCCCTTATCTATACCCGCGTTCTTAATCTCGATTACCTTACTTCCCTCTAAAACATTAAGATTAAAATTGGCAGCAACATGCAAAAGAGAATCCTTTAACTCAACCAGATTCCTTGCACTCAACTCAGGATCGGCGTTTCGATAGTGCCAAACGAGTGAATACTCTTTTTCTTCGATAAAAGAACCAGGCGTTTTATCCGCGTACAGTTCAAGAAATGGCCGGATTTCTCCCTTCCAATCGTTTCCCACAGGCCTTATGATACCCCACTTGCTTCTCTTTTCTTTTATCCATACTCCATGCTCAGCAATTAATCCCAAATTCAGGCTACTGAACCACAGATCCAGCGTTTCTCTTTGTCGTCCGCTAATAATTATCGCTTCATTTTTGGACTCCTGAGTGAGTGCTCTAAGTATCTCTAGGAGTTCATTATCTGGCCTCGCTTCTTCTGGTCTTGGCGCAAAGGAAATAAGAGTGCCGTCATAGTCCAATAAAATTAAACGCTTGTTACTCTTAAGATAATCATCAATTAATTTCTTCTGCATGTTATTTGAAAGTATTTTCACCTTGAATTCCTTCTGATCATCTTTAATGTTTTCCAATTCTTTAATAAATTCTTCCACCCATTTCTCTACATCATAACGCTGTAATCTCCTTTGCAAAATTCTATTTCGCCTTATTTGTTCAACTTCAGGCATCCTTAATGCTTCTTTTAAGGCCTCTGCAATCTCCTCCTTATTATTCGGATTTACTATAAATGCCTCTACCAATTCTTTTGCCGCCCCGGCCATCTCGCTGAGAATTAAAACTCCCTTACCATCGGTTTTAGTTGCAATAAATTCTTTCGATATTAGGTTCATTCCATCTCTGAGTGGGGTTACTAGGGCAACATCTGCAATACGATAAAGACTGACTAGGGTGTGAAAAGGTATGGAACGGTACAGGTACCAGACGGGCACCCAGCCAATAATTCCATGCGTACCGTTAATTCGCCCAATAAGTTCATCCACCTGACTTTTTAACAAAACATAGCTTTCAATCTCTGTTCGTGAAGGTACCGCAACCATCACTAGAGTTACCTTTTGTCTGAATTCTGGATAATTCGTCAAAAAAGTGTCAAATGCTTCTAACCGTTGAGGTATACCCTTCGTATAGTCTAAACGATCAATTGATAAAATTATTTTACGTTCCCCCATTCTTTTACGAATCGTTTCGATTTCTTTTTGCACTTTTGGATCACGTTCAACTTGGGCGAATCTCTCATAGTCTATCCCCATGGGGAAAGTGTCTGCCCTCACCAAGCGCTTATCTAAAGTGATCTCACCTAGTGTATGATCATAACCTAATATTCGGCGGACACTTCCAAGGAAGTATCTAACATAATCGTAGGTGTGGAAACCTACAAGATCCGCACCCAATAATCCTTCCACAATTTCTTTACGCCATGGGAGCAAATGGAATATTTCATAGGCTGGAAAAGGTATGTGGTGGAAGAATCCTATCGTTGCATCTGGCATTTTCTTTCTTATAAGCTTTGGAAGGAGCATCAAATGATAATCATGAACCCAGATAGTATCCTCTGCTTCAGCTACTTCTACAACCACATCGCAAAAAGCCTTATTCACTCTAACATATGATTCCCAGTAATTTTTATCATATACCGTAAACTCTGGGAAGTAATGGAAAAGAGGCCAAATTGTTTCGTTACAAAAACCATGATAATAACTTTCAATGTCTTCTTCAGACAAAAAAACGGGAGATAAATTTCTAGAAGCCAATTTTTCATAGATTTCCTCTTTTTCCTCCTCCTTAAATTTATCCAAAGTAACTCCCGGCCATCCTACCCACAGACCTTTTTTTTGCCTATGAACCGGACCCAACCCGGTAACCAAACCACCCACACTAGACTGAAAACTCAGTTTCCCCCCTCTTTTCACTATGTTTAGTGGCAACCTATTTGATACTATCAACATATTTCCCAAATCGGATCACTTCGAATAATTTTGTTGATTAATACTGTGTTATAAATAATTCAATGTTTTTGGTGTTTTCGAACTCTTATGGAAGCCAAATTTGTGCCCTGATCTACACATTAACTAGGAACCGCTGCTAGATGAAACTGTAGTTAGCAATCAGTAGCTATATCTCTCTTCTCTCCATGGATCACCGTGATTGTGGTATCCACGAGATTCCCAGAAACCCCTCCTATCTTTTTCTATAAACTCCATTCCTATCACCCATTTAGCGCTTTTCCAGAAATAAAGTCTCGGAACCACAAGTCTTACCGGATAGCCGTGAGGTGGTGTTAGTGGCTCATCGTTATGTTTAATGGCGAATAAGACGTCGGGTGCGAAAAAATCACTTAGGGAAAGATTGGTTGTGAAATCTCCTACCGAATGAACCATAACGAATTTAGCTTCTGGGAGTATATTGACAAGTTCTTTTATGACACTGGTACTTACTCCCTCCCAGAGATTATTAAGTTTTGACCAACCAGTAACACAGTGAACATCCGAAAACACTTTCACCTGCGGAAGTGAAGTAAACTCCTCATAGTTAAGCATTCGTTCTTCCTCCACTAAACCTGAAATAGTAAACATCCAATCAGAAATATCGATATAAGGCACCTTCCCATAATGAAGAACAGGAAATTTCTCCGTAACTCTTTGTCCCGGAGGAACCCTATCCTTACGCTCCGCATCCGGACTTCTAATTACCTTTTTACTTTTCATAAATCAGTCCCTCATACTATACCAAAAACATCTCTTCGATTAACGTATTATTTCATGAAGTTATTGTCTTTCGACAGTCTTACTCCTGATTCTCCTCCTTATTTTTTCCTTGTTTTACAAGCAAATCTACACTTTAAAATATTACCTTATTACCCTCTCAAAAACACTATCTATTTACACTACTTGTCTGAATCCCTCATATTGCGTCATACCTACAATTCCCGGTGAGCTAGTGTAGCATCTGGCTATTGATACATATTTGTCCGGAAGACTTCCCGAGAAAGGTATCAATATGCACTTCAAGGGGTAGACTCCCCTAAAAGCCTCCATGGGATCCGTTGAGTAAGTGGACTCCGCCTTAAACAAGCTAATCTCCCTCTCATCATCCCTAATCTCCTTGAATGATCTAACCTTGCCATCCCCTGCCACAACCAAACCCTTTTCCTCATTAGATAAAGCCACCCAATCATTAACAAGGGGATGAAACTTCCTATCGTCTCTAACCTCCAACGGAACAAGTTGACTTCCCAAATCTCTCCAAAGCTTCCTCGGTCTATAAATACCTGGTCTAATATTCAAAGGCTCAATCCGTCCAGCATGGTTACCCCTCACATCAACCTGAGACTCCACCTCCAGCAGAGGCAACCCACGATAAACCCTAAACCTAGTGGATATACTAGAACTGTTAGTAAGCACCCGAGTATATTTAACCTCAGCAAAAACACCCCTATCCCCCCTATTTGACACCTCCACCGAAGGAGATGCTTCCAAAGAATCCTCATCAAGAAAAGAAGCCAAGGACCCCAAGAAAGGCTGCGCCTCCTCGCCATAAACCAAACCTTTAGATTTGTCAACTAGACGTAAGGGAACCCTTTTCTCAAACTGTAGCTCAACCAAACCATTACCCAAAACCGTTTCAGATACAGAGAACGCTCCACGATCCTCAACTTTTGGTTCACCCTTAACGATTTGAGCGGTAGCGATCTCTCCCGGCTTCAAGCCACCAACATAAACCAGATTCGCCTCATTCAGTGTTCCATCATAATGGAGCTTGAAACTGGTAAAATCTGAAGGAACCGGTTCTCCATTAACTTGCAAAACAATTTCCTCCCCCCTCAACACCCGATCCTCCAACCTAATCCCCATGTTTAATGGCATCTGGGGAACCTCATATTGATGATAATTAAAAACCAAGTATTTTTTGAAAGAATCCTCTGAGAAATCGAAACTCGTTCTAGAAAAAACCTTTTCACTAGCAACCGCACCAGCTATCTCTGCAATCTCTGAGGCGTAACGATACTCATAATCTCCCTGAAGCCTTTTATAAGCACAAGGGTCCCAACCCAACTTATCAGAGTTCTGGCCCAAGAGAACCCACTTCTTTGCCTCCTCTAATTCAGCCTCCTCCTCACTCACGTCGATTCCCTCATTTTTAGCCCTATTTATCCAGAACTCAGCTTCCCGAATATCTCGTCTGGCAATTTCATTCAAAGTCCATAAATGCTGATCCCAGGGATCCCTAAGCCAAAGCAAATGATCGTAAGGCCCCGGAACCCATGTCAAATCATGGACGTGTAAGGGTCTCCCCACTTTAGCGCCGCGCACAAATTCACTGCAGAGAGTATACTCCACATAGTTCAGCTTCTCGAACTCAATTATGTAACTCTCCAGAGCGTCCGTGTGCAGAACTTCAGCGTCCTCCATAATAACAACCAGAACATCGCCAAACCCGCTGTCCTTCATATTCTTAACCTTGGCAACAGGATCCTCAACCACACCGGTGACAAACATTACACAGGGAATAGTGGTTGCACCATCAAAAGCCACCAATTCGTGCATTCTATGATCCAGATTAGAAACATCCTGTAGCAAGTTACGCACCGCAGACATCTGAATCACAAAAAACTCCACACCATTCCTCCGGAAAAGAATGGGCATAGCAGAATGATAGGAACACTCCTGCGCAAAGTATCCCCCCGAAACACGCTTAAATGTCTTGGTCAAATTCTCCACAGCGAGTCTGTGCTGAAAATCAAACTCATTCCCAGTATGCATAGAAGGAAGACTAAAACTCCATGTATCCAACAAAATCTCAAACTGTCCCCTCTCAACACCCTTTTTAAGACGATCAATAACGTCAGGCGCCACTCGTTTAAGAAAATCGATAGAACGCGTAACTTCTATATCCCAACCAGCCTTAATCCTTGGATAACGGTCAAAAAAATCCAACAAAGCCCGATAAATATTCGGAAAACGCCGGATTACCTCCTCGTCTGTATACTCCGCGTAGAACATATTCAGATGAAAATGAAAATTCACATAAACTGTCAATTCTTCACACCTTCTCCTAAAACAGTTAAAATATTGAAAAACTTGGAAATTAATTTTCCTACTATCAATATGTGAAGCTCATTATCTACGTATTCCCTCAGTAATACCAAATTTGAAAACAGTAAATAACCAAAATAATCTCCAACTATTTATATAGTGGGGGTGCGCGCAACGGAACATGCTAAGGTTTCCTTCATTGGGCTTCCAGCCGTAGGAAAAACCAGCATTGTTACGTTACTAACTGACGAAAAAGTCATTGAGAATTATCAACAAACCATTGGACTAAACTTTGGTTTTCTCTGTGTGGGCGACTACGAGGTTAGCCTTTTCGATATTGCAGGCCAGAACAGATTTCACTTCTTGTGGAGGGGGTTGACACGAGGCTCCAAAGTGATATTCATTGTCACCGATTCAACACCTTATAACCTTTCAGAAACTAAGAAGTTAGTTGAAAAATACGCAAATATTCCCAGTACAACTTTCTGGGTCATAGCGAACAAACAAGACCTCCCCGGTGCTCTAAGTCCAAGAGAGGTGGAAGATTTTCTAGGTTTAAAAACTTATGGAATGGTGGCTATCGATCCCAAAAGGAAAGCGGTAATGTCTCAAATATTGAGAGAAGCGATTGAGGAACACTTTTTAAGAGATAAAAGTAACTAACCTAAAAGTTACCTCATCTCTACTTTTTTTGTTTATACTCCCCCCAAATTCTAGGGGATGCAGGAATAATTGCTCTCGTTATTCTACTCCGATAGAAAAATGTTCCTTTCTTAGAGATGGTCATTCTTATCATTTAGGCTCTATTATTCTGCCTAATTATTTTTTTCAAATTAGATGTCCTGATTATCTAGCAAAAGCATTTTAGACTGTTGATAATACAATAAAGATGTTTTCATATGTTATCGAGAATATCTCAGAAGCTGAGAATGATGAAGCAGGTAAAATTCGGAGTTTTGGGATGCGGCACGGCTGCTCATTTTCACGCCGCTGCCTGTAAGAATTCCCGGAATATTAAACTAGTATCCGCCTTTGACGTGAAATATGAAAATGCAAAAAAATTAGCGGATATTTACAATCTAACTGTGAGCAGGAATTACCAAGACATTTTGAAAAGTGATGAGGTGGACGCTGTTCTCATAACTCTTCCCCACTTTCTGCATAACGATTTTACTGTGGAAGCTGCAGAGACTGGTAAACATATTCTATGCGAGAAACCCATGGCGTCAACGCTTGAAGAATGCGACAATATGATAAAGGCGGCAAAAAAGGGGGGAGTCAAACTGATGATAGCGGAAAACCACCGCTTTCTACCAGCCCATAAACTAATCAAAAAAGTACTTGAAGAAGGATTAATAGGAACCCCTATCCTGGTAAGAGGCTACGAGGGAGTGGATGAGACCCCCGATCTTTCAAAACCCGAGCACTGGAAAGGTTCACCAGAAAAAGCAGGAGGGGGTGTGTTGATGGACGCAGCGGTTCACAAATTTGCAATTCTTAATTGGATGCTAGGCGATGTAGCTTTAGCTTACTGTTGGCTCGCAAAGCAAATGATAAAACTTGAGAACAAAGCAGACGACAACGCCATGATGTTCATGAAATTTGAAAATGGGTGCATCGGCGAGGTGGTGGTAAGCGACACCGTGTTTAGTCCACCAAATAATAGGCTTGAGTTTTATGGAACAAAGGGAACAATTCTGGAGGATCACTCTTGGACTAAGCCGGTGCAGATTTTCTCAACGGTAATTGAGGCTGGTGAAAATAGGTACCAGTGGTATAGCCCAGAGGTGGAGCATGAACCATTCCCCATGTATTACATTATCAGTTTTAGGCACGAGGATGAACATTTTGCAGAATGTGTACTTGAGGGCAAAGAGCCCGTTTTTGCTCCCGAAGAAGCAAAGAAAGCCGTGGCGGTCGTGCTTTTAGGTTACTTATCTGCAAAAACAGGAAAAATAGCTACACCAGCCGATTTAGAAAAAATGGCATCAACTAAGGGAACTCGCAGCATAATTGAGGGTGTAGAAAAAATCAGCATATAAAAAGATTATTCCCTTTTTTAACCATCAACTCCCATCTAATAACAAGTGATAATATTATTTGAAGAAAATTTTTTCCAGCTTTTTATTCAAGGCTCTATTTTTCTAAGAATTTCCCCAAGTATCTGGATAATTAAATTGATTAGGACTCCCTGATTTATCATGTACCCCTCAGATGTGCGGGCTATGAGACCACTTTCCTCAAGCCTACGCGCTGCATTGGTGGCTGCTTGTTTCGAAATTCCCAGCTTATCTTTTATCTCACCCGCTGGAACTGGTTCCCCCTTAACGTGTTGAAGTAAAAGTTCCAGTATCGAATACATAGTTTTAGCCCTTGGATCAGTTAGACGCTTCAATAGAGTCTTATAATCTCCTTCAATTGCTTCGACTTCCTCCAATATTTCCTCATTTCCCATACACAAACCTCCAACTGAACAAATTTTTATACCACACTTTTTAAAGTGCACGGTTATTTCTTTTTTGTTTCGTCCTCAATACTTTTTACTCTTTTATCAAGGTCTAGAACAATTTCCAGAATTGCTGCGAGTAAAAATCCTAGGTTAGGGGTGTAACCTTCTTTTTCTCTAATTATCATTTTTGCGTCTTCTAATATTTTACCGCCGTGTGAAAGATTGGAAGGAGTTAACTTCAAGTCTTCCTGAATTTTAGCAGAAGTCACTGGGCTTCCTTTCTGGTTCTCAAGAATGTAGTTCAGTATCGAAATGCTTCTTCCCCGAAAATTCTTAATGGTCTCCAGTAGGCTTTTACGCGCCTCAACTTCTTCCGAATCGCTCATCTTCGCTTCACCTCCCTCAATTTTTCTACAATATCAGTCAAGGAGAAAAGAACCATCGCTAAAATAAATCCCTCATTTGCCTCATACTCCCCTCTATTTTTAGAAACAAGAAAACCAATTTTTTGCAACCTGCTCAAAGCGTTCCAAGCCGTGCCCTCAGTTATCCCCAGAACGTCTACAAGCTCCTTCGGAGTAACAGGCTTAGGAGAACATAATATGTACTCAATTATCTGAATGGAAGATCCGCCCAGTCTCAACAACTTACTAAACGCGTCTTTGGGACCAATTTGTTCCTCTTCATCACTCATCCTGAAATCACTTCTCTAAAGCTTTAATCAACTCCTGCACCTTAAACAAGAGAAGCGCCGTTATAAAACCAAAATTCGGCTCATACTCCCCCCGGTCCACAGATCGAACAAAGCCATCCGACTCCAAACGCCGCACAGTTTTCCAAACACTATTCTCAGTCAAACCCAAATTATCAATAAGCTCCTTAGGGGTAACCGGCTTGGGACTAGTAAGAATATAAACCAGAACCCTATTCGCGGTATCCCTTAGCCTCAAAAGCTTATCAAACTTGTCAAAAAGTTCCTCAGTTCTATCAACAACCAAAACCGGTACCCCCTTTAAAAAAACTATTCAAGCTCTCTTAACCTACGCTCATGATCCAATAACATTTCTAAAATATCCATGTTCGAAACATATCCTGTAGAATTACCCTCCATGTCCACTTTCGAAACCAAACCTTTACTACCCAACCGCACCAGATACTTTCCAACATCATTGAGTGGCATGCCCAGAATTTCTGCAATCTCAACCGGTCTCAGCGGACGGTGCGAAATTGAAAGAAGAGACAAAACCTTAAGACTTCCTCCTCGTAACCTCAACACTGTATTACCTATTCGGCTACTCAACCCCTTTTTTCACCTCCTACTTTGAAAAATTCTCCAAACTCTTACCCGCATAAACCTTAATTTTAGAACCCAAAATGAATGTCAAAAAGGCCTTACAAAAGGCGTAGACATTAACCTCATACATGCCGCGTTCAACCTTATTTAAAAGCCCCGCCTTATTCATATAGTGAATTGCAATATTAGCAGCATTCAGACTTATATCTAATTTTTCAGCCATCTCAGAAGCCGATAAGGGTCTTCCCTCATCTAACATGAGGTTAATGATGTCTAAACGCGTTTTAGACCTTCCCAAACCTAATAACTCTTCCAGCATAAGGGCGCCTCAATCAATTTTCAGAGATATTTCAGCAACTTTAAGCAGTTTTTAGTGATATCTAAACTGTCATTTGCTGTATTTTTATTTCTTCTAAAGTGGAAGTAAACGATTTTAATAGGAGTATTATAAATCTT
>DXJA01000205.1 GCA_019056875.1 Candidatus Jordarchaeum madagascarense | reverse complement strand
ATGATGAACCCCGACACCAACATTGCCTTAGCAATACTGCTGGCAGCAGGGGTCTACCTAACGGACTACATGGAATTCGGATGTGGCGCATTCCAAGGTGTCAGGTGTGGCATAGACATGGACTGGGTGAACGTGATACTGGCAGGAATGCAGGGCGGAATGATGACACTGGGAATGGGATACGTATCAGAAGACACGCTGGCCGACCTCATGAAACCCTTCTTGGCAGTGTTCGGAGCACTGGCCGGCATGCAGTACGGAGGGCCAATAGGGGCACTAATCGGACTTGGAGCTGGAGGGGCAGTGGGCGTTGTTTCTATGCTACCACAGGTGGACCAGTTCTACAAGGAGTACATCTGGCCAGCGGCAAAACTTATGATCGGAACATCACTCATGGGAAAAGTAACGACAGTGCTCACAAGCGCGATAGCCAACATGGCAGCTATGACCGGAATAAACGCGGTTGAGAACGCTTGGGTAAACAACGTAATGGGACTACCATGGATGCAGGACGCAACCCTGGACTTCGGCGCAGTACTGGAGTACCTGCCCGGAGGCAGTCTGGGATACGACTACCTAGCAAACTACATAACCCACTACGTGTACGGAATGTGGTGAAACAAAATTGAAGCATGAAAATAGATGTGGTAAATTAATCAAAGACGGTTGGCTATTTTTGGGGCTGGTTTTTCATTTTTATCAGCTTTAGGGCCCGTTTTACGGCTTTCCGTGCGAATGGCTCGTATCCTTCCTCGTGGTCCTCGTTTTGGGTCCAGTCGCCATTCTTCAGGAGTCGGGTGAGTGGCTCCACTGCCCGCATGTCCCCAATATTTGCGAGCGCGTTTGCTCCGGAGCTTACGGTGTAGCTATCATGGTATAGGTGTTTGATGATGGGTTCCACCGCCCGCATGTCTCCTAGTTCACCGAGGGCGTTTAAAATCGCCCATTTTTCACTGGTTCTGCTTTTCTCTAGTGCCTGTATGAGTGGTTCCACTGCTTTTTTGTCGCCGATCTTTCCTAGGGCCTCTGCTGCGTTGCTTCGTACCAGCCACTCTCCGTCTTTTAGTGCCTGTATGAGTGGCTCCACCGCTTTTTTGTCGCCTATCTTTCCTAGGGCTTTTGCTGCAAGACTTCGAACGACCCAATATTTGTCATTTAATAGTGCCTGTATGAGCGGTTCAACTGCTCTTTTGTCCTTAAATTCCCCAAGATCGGTTGCTGCATAGGTTCGAATGTGTTCGTCTTCGTTTTTCAGGTCTTGTATGAGCTGATACAGTTTCTGGTTTTCTTCGTCTGTTTTCATCATTTCTATGCTCCCCACGGGGTTAAATGTTTTAGTCTATTATATTATTTTTCGCTTTCTCTTATATACTTGCTATATGGCGCTGAAGAAGGGAACTAAATTTCATAACGAAAAGGCTACGAAAGAAGTAAAAGATACTTATTTAAATTGGGTCTTCTCCGCAGGCTTGAGATGGGGAGTTGTGCTAAGCTATAGGTTTCTGTGAAAGCTTGAACATGTAACTCGTTTTTACCTTCGTACTGTGTGGGTTGTGTGATGAACCGGCCGCGTGATGAGTCGTAGTCAGGCGATTAGGAGTTTCAGGGGTGAGGCTGTGAAGAGCAAGTTGTTGTCTCAGGGTATCTATGTTCGGGCTGCGAGTATTAAGGTTGTGAGTGAGGAGGCTCCTGAGGCTTACAAGAACGTTGATGAGGTGGTAAGGGCTTCACACGACGCGGGGATAGCGTCTATGGTGGCGCGTCTGCGTCCTCTGGGTGTTGTAAAGGGATAAATATTCCAAATGTTTACAGCTATTTCTAGTTAGAATTGTAGGATTGTTTGGCATGGAGAGGCTTTCCTATCCTTATTAGAGGAATTTTTTCCCTTCATTTTTTTGAGGGTGTATTTACTGTCAATAAATATTTTCAGAACAAAATTCAGAGGAAATGATGTCTGAGTTTTTATTATTCCATATCTTAATATTTTTTTACTGATTATTAGTGGTTTGCTTCTGGGCTACTGTTTGGATTTTTATTGAAGTTGATACTGGCTGTTTTGGTTTCTATATGGTTTTATAAATAAAAATAGGGGTGGTTGAGGTGAGGTACAATACCCCTTCTTTTACCGCTTTATTGCTTGTTCCAGAATTCCTTTTTTACGTCTCCTCTGAGGTGGAAAATGAATAATATGCCCAGTATTGCTATGATTACACTGCCGACTATGTATATGATTGGGAAGCCTAGTAGATATCCGAGTACTGGAGTAATGATTAGGAATATTGAGCTTAGGAAGGTAAGATAGTATCCCCACTTTTTTCTGTAAGCGAATCCCAAAGCTGAAACAATTAGTATGATTGCCATTGTTAGGCTAGCGATGAAGAGTAGGAGAAACGTGCTAGAACTACTTAGTATTGAGAGGTATTTGGGAATGTATAGCATCCATAAGAATATGTTAAACAGCTCAATACTTGTTAATGGTATTGGAAATTGTGCAAAAATTGCATTAATTGAGGGTCCAGAGGATATTGGTTCAAGAAAGAAATTGTATCCTAGAACGAGTATGGCTATGGCTGAGAGGATAAACACTATAGATATTAAGTTTGCTAATTTTGGTCTCTCTTTTTCAGACATTTTTATTTCCTCCATTAAGTTCTATTAGGGAGACTAAGCTACCTAATTAACTTTTCTTTGGAAGATTAAATAAAAATCTGAGCTCATATTATTTAAAGATAAGCCTAATATGCCAATAGTCGTTCAAGTCAATAAACAGATATGAAAAAACAAATAAAATGTGAATATTTATCAACCAACATGGCTTACCTATTATTCAAATTGTTAAAGCACTAATCAGAACATTTTTATGCTTGAAGCACACCCAAATTTTTAACAGGGGGAATTCTTTTGAAAAAGAAAAATCTGGAAAAAATATTTAAACTGGGCAATATCATAAACGTTTCCCCGCCCTTGGTTGAGGATTTAAAAATTACACCCTATGTTAAGATGAAGGTAAAAAATATCCCTAAACCCACCGATCTCAACTTTAATATGGAACTCGCATTAAAGAAAAACATTTTCCAAAAGGTGGAGCATATTCAGAACGTTTCGGAAGATGGAAAATACCTCATTCCCTTACCCTTGGAGATTAAAAAAATTCCTCGTGAAGCTAAAAAAGTTGATCTTAGAGTAGAATTACGGGTGGGTAGAACGGTGATAGCGGAAAAAAAGACCTCATTAGCGGTTTCACACACTAAGAACATGCTTAAACTGTCCAATCCTTACATGAGGGGACGCCGCGTTAGTGTGGGGGAGAGAAAAGATTATTTTTGTGATTTAAAAAATAAATCGAAAAATCCAATTCAAGTCTATGTGGAAATTCTAATTATGCCTTTTGGACGAGATGAGATCAAAATATTCGGCGAGCGGCTAAGTATGTCTCCTGGAAGATTTGATCAGATTCAGGCAAGAATGAATATGCCCCTAAACATTCTAGGAGAATTCTTTGTAGTGGCCCGAATCAAGTATAAACAAGAAGAACTAGAACTAGAACAATGCACAGTACTAAAAACAGCGATTAAGTCGACCTTAGAGCCTCTTATAGAAATAAGAATAAGTGAATCATCCCAAATCCCCGTCTCAATTAACGGCGGAGAAAAAGTGAACTTTAATGTTAAAATCCTCCAAAATATTGAAAAAACCAAACTAAAAGTTGACGTGCTAGCAGTAGGAGAAGAGAAGGTGAAAAATTTGAAAACATTTCAAATTAAACAGCAACAGGGAGAACAGAAAATGTACGGCGTTGTAAATTGGGAAACCCCCCAAGTCTCCGAGAAAAAAGATTTTTACATCGATTTTAAGGTTTACAAAGACGACCAGCCTCTCTCTGATAAAATGGTGAAAGGAGAAAAAAAGAAAATAACAGTAACCCCTGCCTAAATGTAATTCGGTTTCTATTCTAGACGTAAAAACTTTAATTCTAAAATCCGCTTTAAAAAGCCTTAGCATTTTCGATCCATATATAAAATGGGTTAAATTTAAACCTGTTTTTGAAGAAAAGCTACTTTAAAGCTAGAATCAACAATTATTCAAAAAGAGGGTATAAATAGTGATTATGCGTGATTTGCTGAGAAGCAGGAAGCCAAATTTACCTTTACCACGATGGGATAATTCTTTAGTTTTTAGAAGTTGACAGCTCCACATTTGGGACATTTTTTAGAACTTTTCAGTATCTCTTGTCCACAGAATCTACATTTTGTTATCTGTGCTTGAAGCGTAAGCCATACGCGTTCCTGTGGAGTTGCTTCACTCCTATTTTCTAGAAGGTGATTAAGCTTCGCGTTTTCCTGAACTTCTTCAATATTACCTTGCGGGGTTCTTTCCCTTGTGGTACTGACACTAGCGGTCTCCTTTACAACCACTCTCTCAATTGGGATCTTCTTCACTTTAGGTTTCTTAAAATATTTTGAAATAACCGATTCATGACGTAGCGTCGCAAAACGCTGCCTAACTACATCGCCAATAGGTCTATCCAAAATTACTATTCCCGATTCTGGGGATGCCTTTTTAAAAATCTTAGCGGTTTCCAAATCTTCCTTTATTACTTTCCTCTCATATCTAGATAAATGATAAAAAATTATTTTAGTTTCGCCCAATCTTTCACTAGGTTCAAAGAGTATATAACTTCCAAAAATCCCAAAGGAGTATTTCTTAATTTTGTCAATGGCTAGCTCAACATATGCCGTGTTGTACCTCATCCAACCTACGGGTATCCGCGCTACGAATTTAGAAGCTTTATCATGGGAATAGAACTGTGAAGTGATGATGATACGGGACTCGGTGATGAAGAGCGTGGCTGGGAACCCTTTGTAAAAGTTTAATTTATCTCTATTTTTAATCTCCTTCTCCCAAAAAATGTTAATTCTTACTCTGTGCCTACCGAGAAGTTTATCTTCTTCAAGAGCGGTTAAAGGGAGTTCATCCCTCATTTCTATAGCTCTCTTTTCTATGGCTTCTTTTTGAACATTATGTAGCTGTTTCAATACAAACCCCACCAGTATGACCAATAATAGGAATTCTGAACAGAGGAGGGCTAGCTGAAGCGGATTATTCACTACCCCTTGGAATTGAGACCCCGTTGCAATCCAAGTAATAGTTTTCAACTTGAATCCCTCAGCCCAGCTTAAACTATATAAAATAT
>DXJA01000204.1 GCA_019056875.1 Candidatus Jordarchaeum madagascarense | reverse complement strand
TATATTTATAATATTCAATTTGAATACTGTAAGTCACATATTGCGGGATAAGGTGAGGTTCTCTGTCAAATCCTACAATGGAAAGTGGTTATTTAACCATAACCAAGCCTGAGAAGTGGACGCTTCGCGAAAGGGTAACTCGGCTTTTTACTTATCCCTTCAACCCCCCGTCTGCTAGGACTATAGCTTTGATGGGATTAACGTTGAGCTTAATGATGGGTATGCTTTCTTATGTCCCGAGAGGGGATTTAACGGAGATTGTATTTTATGGACTTTTAATTGGTTTTTTAGTATTTGTTCTTCCCATGCTTATCTCTTCCCTCTTATTTTATGTTGTTGGAAGAATCAAAAGTCCCATTTTTTCATTATCACGTTCACTATCTTTTTCTTTGATTTTCGTAGCCGTATGGGAATTCTTCTTCTTTCTGGGATCGTTTGCATCCACATTTTTGGGCATTCCCAAATTATTCATAATAGCGACCCTTTTCGGAGCAGCATTTATTTATGCACTTTGCCTTGTAATTTTAATCACCATTTCCACTTTCGGGAATACGCTTAGTGTAATTCTCTCAAGCACCCTACCTACTCTTGGTTTAATCTTCTTCGCTTTAATCATGGGAAACTTTGAAAATATTTTCCTCATACCTTGGTTGATTGATTTCATTATCGCAGCAGTTATTCTCTCTATACCAAATTTTGTTGCATTTCACATCATTGAGAAACCGATTAAAAATCGATTAGGTGTGAGTGGCTATGAATTCATCCGCGGTTTTTTCCTAGAGTGGATTCTCAAAGATTCCCAGAAAATAGAAAGTATAACCGATAAGTTTGGAGGAAAAGCGGATCTACCAGCGTTACTACTCGCTTTCAAGTCCAAAAAGAATCATAAACTTAAAGGCATATTTTTCTCCTCTTTCATCCATTATGGCCCCTTTAAGGAAACTGGTTCATCGGCTCTTCCAATTCTCCTATCAAAAAGAATTGAGAAAACAAACAACACCACTGTTTCCGTGACTCACGGAGCATGTACTCATGGACAGAATCTTTGCAGCATAGGGGAAACCCAGAAAGCAATTAAACAGACTATGAAAAAACTAAATGAAATAGAATTTAATAACACAGCTACACCTTTTGTGAGGGTTCATGAGAAGGAAGTTAAAATTCTTTCCGCAATTTTGGGAGATACAATAATCATGATTTCAACCCGATCCCCGGAGATAACTGATGATATCAATTTGAATGTAGGTCTGTCCGCCTTAGAGAATGCACAGAAAGAATTGGAAAAGCATAACATAGTAAATAAGAGCGCGTTCTTCATAGATTCCCATAATTGTCTCCTCGATCGTGAAGTCCTTATTGAACCAAACACTCCTGCCGCTGACAATCTTTTAAAAGCGGTCAAGAAATCCATCCAAGAACTATCCACAACAATTAACACTACCCGAATTAGGTACGGTGTATCTAGGACACGATATCCAGAGATTTATCGTGAATACGGATTGGGAGAGTTAGGGATAACGGTTAACATTATTGAAACTTCTTGGTCTGATGGTAAAAAGGTTAAAACTGCCAAAAGATACCCGGATGGAACTTGGAAACAGAGAACGGCGCTCATAGTGGTTGATGGAAATAACATGATTATAGGACTAAGAGATAAAATAATTAGTCGTCTCTTAGAAGAAAAACTTGTTAACGAAGTTGAAATCCTCACTTCAGATACCCACACGGTGAATGCCTGTTCGATCAACCAGCTTGACTACTACCCAGTAGGCAGGGCAATAAGTCATAACGATTTAATCGAAGAAATAATAAAAAACACGAAAAGAGCCCTTGAAGATTTGGAAGAGGTAGACATAGGAACCAAAATTTTCAATATTAATAACATGAAAATTTGGACTGATAGAAAACTAAACATGTTGCTGGAAGGACTTGATGAAACATTTAACACCCTAAAAAAAATTACATTTCCCTTCTTTGTAAGCGGAGTTTCCTTAGCCTTACTATGGCTAATACTAACAGTTTGAAAAATTTAGTTTTGCACGTGATAAACTTGTCCCACAATGAAAAAACAGGATTCGAAAGGGATTATAAAAAAGCTTGGAAATTGGCGGTAGATGCAATCCGTTTAGAGGAGCTTGAACAATTTGAACAAGCAGGGAAGAATTACCTTATGTCAGCGGAAATACTTTACAAGCTACTGGCAAAACCGATAAAACCAGAATTAAAAAATTCAATCAGAAACAAATATTTCGAATATAAAGAAAGAGCAGAACTTTTAAAGAGCATTTCCGAAGAAAAAAGGAAAGAGAGAATCGAGATAAAACCTGAGACAATAAGTATAGTTTTACACGGCCCCAAAATAGGCTTAAAGGCAATTGAAATCTTGAGAGACGCAGCTAGTGAGATAATGATTATGAGCTATCTTTTATTTGACGTAAAAACCATAAAAGCAGAAAGTAAAATTCACAGAGTCAATCTCCTTGACACGCTGATCCAGAAATCTAAAGAAGGAGTGCAAATTAGAATAATCACCTCACCTCCAGATGAGCGGTTACTGGGTAAAAATGTCTGGAAACAGGGTACTTCTATCAAAAGACTGTTGACCGAGTCGAGTGTGCAAATTAAGCTCTGCAACTTTGCCCATTCCAAATTCATAGTTGCTGATGGTATAATAATATGGCGGGGGTCTGCTAATTTGACTGCTAGTGGGCTTTCCGGTAAGGGCGACATAGCCGAGATAACCAATGATGAGTATATTGTTAATTATTATTCCACAATATTTGAAGAACGTTGGAGAAATGTAAATAAAAGTTGCCAAGAATGTAACGAAAAATCATGTCTTAAAGAATACTCGATTTTCGAACAGTAAAAATTAAACAAATTTAATATTACTAAATATTTTAAAATTATATT
>DXJA01000203.1 GCA_019056875.1 Candidatus Jordarchaeum madagascarense | reverse complement strand
GAAAGTATTTCTGTGTCTTTTTTTTTGTATTTTTTTTTTTGTGTTGTTGTGTTTTTTTTTTTTTTTTTTGTTTTTTTTTTCCAGGCAGAGGCGGGCTTCGGAGTTTAAAAGTTGACTGAGGTTAGGCGTGTGCTCTTCCGATGTTTTTTTATAAACTCGACTAGTATCTCAAGTATTTTCGGTGATGCGCTTGGACTGGATTTCGATGCTGATATCAGTCCTAATAGGACTTCTTTCGGGTGCTGTTACTGGCTTAATGGGCGCGAGCGGTGTGCTCATCGTGGTTCCCGCACTAACTATGGCCCTGGATCTTCCTGTTCATGTTGCAATCGGTACAAGTCTTGCAGTAGACGTGATAGCCTCAGTGGTTGTTGCATACACATACTATCGGAATAAGAATGTGGATTTAAAATCCGGCATTTGGTTAGCTCTAGGGGCGGTGATTGGCGCACAATTGGGCAGTATTCTAGCGGCTTATATTCCCGAGTTTGAACTCGGTGGTGTATTCTCCATATTTCTAATTCTTAGTGGATTTGGTTTATGGAGAAAGGAGATACGGCAGAGGCTACGACTGTTTTCAGGCGCATTACAAACAATAAAAATCGAACAGGAGGCATCAATTGAAAAATTAACTATAGAGAAAAAGAAAATCGCAATTACTGTTCTCATAGGTTTCACAATCGGTATAGCAAGTGGTATAATTGGAGCCGGTGGAGGTGTCATGTTCCTCCTAGTCTTGATATTTATTCTCAGATACCCTATCCACAAAGCTATAGGAACCTCAACTCTAATTATGGCCATAACCGCAGCATCAGGAGCCATAGGATACACCCTTAACAACAACATAAGTTTGATTATTGCACTAGTGATAGGGGTCGGTACGATTATAGGCGGTAGATTTGGTGCCATTTACGCTAACCGAGCCTCAGAGGAAACGCTGGCAAAAATCGTGGGTATAATATTTGTAGTATTAGGGGTGGCTATGATTATAACCCAGCTTATTCCACAACCCCTTTTTTGACCATAATAGACTTTTTAGTAAAACTAATATCTTTATGTGTTGGATTTAATATTACGAATAATTGGTAGGAGGAAATGCTTATGGCCGAGGGTGTAAAGGTCATCTCAATGACCTCTGAAAAACTACCCTTCCGAAGTGCAGAAATGAACTTTCAATTTATTCGAACCCTAACTCATCCTTATGGGGGTGCCGAGTTTGGTGAATGTTTTTACGCCGCAGAAAATACTAAGGACGGAGACCCAGAGAGTTGGGTAAATGAATGGACTGGGGTCGCCACTCGTGTGGAGGACCGAGGGGAAGAGACTCTGGCAAATGGGAATAACTTTAGCGCTCGTGAGAATTTCCTGCGAGCATCCAATTATTATCGAGCCGCCGAGTTTTATGCACCATGGGAAACCCCGCAGCATCAAGAGTTATGGGAAAAAAGCCGATCCTGTTTCCGGCGTGCCGCCCCTCTATTCGATCCACCTATTGAAATTCTCGAGATTCCGTTTGAGGGTAAAATGTTGCCTGGTTACTTTCTCCGCGCTGATGGCGGCGGTGGTAAACGTCCGACGCTCTTGGTTATGGGGGGATATGATAGCACTGGAGAGGAGCTTTACTTCTTTATTGGAGCCGCAGCAAACCGCAGGGGTTACCACGCCTTAATCTTTGAGGGACCGGGACAGCGCGGAGTTCTGCATTCATATCCGGATATGATTTTTAGATCGGATTATGAGGTGCCCGTAAAATCCGTTGTAGATTATGCCTTGACCCGCCCGGAAATAGATGGCAAACATTTGGCACTTATTGGCTTCAGTTTTGGAGGTTATCTCGCACCGAGAGCTGTTGCATTTGAAAAACGTATTTGTGCTTTAATAGCGAATGCGCCCATTGTTAACTTTCGTCGTTTGGTATTAGGGGCACTACCATTTTCTATGGAGGAGTTTTCCCCCTCAGAGATAAATAATCTTATTGAAACTGCGGCCAAGCAAAATCCAATGTTTCGAGCAACTGTGGAAAATTTTCTGAAACCTATGGGAGCAAGCACTCCTTGGGAGTTCTTTGAAAAAATGTCAGATTACACTATAGAGAGCTTAGAGGACAAGATTAAGTGTCCCACGCTTAGCTTGATTAGCATAGGAGAAGGAGAAGAGGCAGTAGCCCAAGCACATCAATTTCACGAAAAACTCTCATGCCCAAAAACACTGCGCATCTTTACAGAAAAAGAAGGAGCACATGGGCACTGCCAAGTCAACAACAGAAGCCTTATGTACCAAGTCGTATTTGACTGGCTGGACGAAGTACTCCCAAAGTAACTAATCGTGTACCACTCAGCTTAATGAGTAAAAAAATAAAAATAGTAAATGGATTAAACCAAATTTGGAAATATATTACGAATATTTAGCTCTAAAGATTACTAACATCTTCTTCTTTTTACTTTTTTTGTGTGGGCTTTTTAAAAATTTGGGAAATATTTTTAATAGTAAAATTATTTGTGAGTTTATATATTTTCTATCTCATATTCTTGGTTGAATGTAATTGAGATAATACAAGCTTTCAAAAAATGTAAAGTTGAAAAAGACATATAGGTGATGTAAGAGTATACG
>DXJA01000202.1 GCA_019056875.1 Candidatus Jordarchaeum madagascarense | reverse complement strand
TACTCCGAAGTCTACCTGTCTAAGAAGTTCAAGTTTATGCCTGTAACAATTTATCTTAGAGGTGTCTCCCTCAAATACGTACCAATTACTCATAAGCTCCTCATTAACCTGCAGTTCCCCTAGGGAAACATCTTCAAAGCCTTTCACTAAAGCGGCATACCAATCTTCTGTGATGATTGGTTTTATGAGGAGAACATCATAATTTTTTAGTCCGAGAATCTTCATGTCTTCAGTGTTCATTCCAACAACTTTTTCATCAAGGGGAGCAGCTGAGAGTGAAAGAAGATTAGTATCATCTCGATCAATGGTTTTAGTCTTGTAAAGTGCATCAGTAACCAGTTTCGAAACTTTATTAAGTTCATCACTTGATGAGATAAGAGACGCCTCACGTATCAAAGTCTTCATAGTTTCGTTACTGCTAATTTTATCAATAGTTCTATTTTTAAAACCATTCAAAGTTTGAGGATTAAGAACTGCTACTGCCAAGGCTTCACGAGGAACATTCCCCGTAGTCCTCATAAATAAAAAGGTAACACCTCTCTCCGGCTCCTTAGTCGATGTCAAAGACAAGAAATATTTTGAAAGATCAATAACTCCATCATCGCCCCTCACAAGATAATCACAAGAACTAATTGACACTAAACCACGTTTTATAAAATATCCCAATAAATCTTCAAATACCTTCGTCGCCTGTTCGGAATACTTGTCAATTGCAAGAGTACTGCCCTCCTCTACTGAAGGAGCCCGCAAATTATAACGCGGAGGAACTAATCCTACAGCGTTTCCTCCAAGTATCCTCTTAAGATCCGTCGAATCTCCAACAAAATCAGAACTAAAAAAATATCTTAAAATATTTACTACATCACTAATTTTACAAAAAGGATAATTTGTGCCAAATAACAACTTCCTAGACCAACTGGAAATCTTTTCTCTGATTGATAAAATAAAGTCTTTCAAATTATTGAGATTCAAACAAGAAAGATCTGCATAAATATTATCTATTGCCAAAAGTTTCCAAAGGAAGTCTCTGCCTGAATCATACTCAAAGCTGTTAATTATAATAGGAGTGGATATATCACCAATCGCGGATCTAGCATCATTTAGTAATTCCAAAAAAGATCCCAAGTCTTCGGAATCCAACATCTCAACAATAAGAGGCGAATTTTTATGCCGCATAAAACTCAATACAGGTACCAGCGACCCCTTTAAGGCCTCAAACTTAATTTTAATGCCAGAGAATCTTTCACGCGATAACGCTGTCTCAATCTCATTTTCGAGTGGACTCTCTTTTAGAGGCGTCAAATATTTGAAAGGAGTAAAACGCATCAGACCAGATGAAGCCCCCCACTTCATAATCAACTTATTGTTTCTAAAAGCCTGAACATCATCACTATCAACCTTTACGCCTTCCATAATAATGGAGGCTATCTTATTCATATAGGGTGACACAAAAAACTCATCAAAAACCACAGGAGGAGATTCTCTATCAGTCGAAGATAGAGTCAAACCAATCAAACTCTCGGGGGCACGGACCCCCTTTAAACTATACTTCAGATTCGAAGACGCATGAGACAACTCCTTAAAAAAAGCTTTCTCCACAGAATGGCAAAACTTGAAAAAATTTACCCGATCATAATTACGAATCGGCGGGCCCCGATCGACACCCAAATGCATGTGAACATCCACGAGGTAAAAATCATGCAATGTTCCATCATCTTCACAACTCACGAAGAACAATGTCCTTTACCTCTAAGTCGCCTAGTTCAAGTAAAAAAACTACAATAATAACATTGTAAAAGTACTTTTTAAACGCTATGGCAAAACAAATTTAAAAACTATTCTTCACAGATAACGCCCAAATTAAGCTCAAATTCGACATAGATCTGTCCCTAATATAACTCCTATCCTAAAATACTGCCCATAAATCAAGAGCTACCAACACTGGGATAATCCAATTACAGCAGTATCATCTTAATTGAAAATATACATTAAGAAGTGTTTGCCAATGCATAATTATAAAGATTTAAAAGCCCGATAGAGAATTATAAAAATCAGAATAAAAGCAACAAACATATGGGAGAGGAGAAAATGCTAATAAACGCATTACAATTTCAAACGTCTCCATTCGAAAACCCAATAATAATCGCAATAATGATAGTCATGATACTCACCCTACTAATACTGGTGAGTGGACTCCGAGTATACCGCGAATACGAAAGAGCCGTAATTTTCAGGCTGGGAAGAGCACTACCAGGAGCAAAGGGACCAGGACTCCTATACATAATACCCATAATCGACCGAGCAACCAAAGTAGACCTGAGAGAAAACTACTTCGACGTACCAAGACAGAAATGCATAACAAAGGATAATTCACCCTTAGAAATCGATGTCCTTATTTATCACCGGGTGATGGATGCTTATGATTCGATTGTTAAGGTTGCAGACTGGAAGGGTGCTGCTGTGGGCTTGTCGCAAACCACTCTGAGATCAGTGGTGGGTGACATTAATCTGGATGAGGTTTTAGCCGAGCGTGAACGAATCAATAACATTCTAAGGGATAAACTAGACGAGGTTACGAATCGATGGGGAATGAAGGTTACAAGCGTCGAGATTCGTGAAATTCTGCCCCCATCACAAGTACTTGAGGCGATGATAAAACAAATGGAAGCAGAGAGAATGAGAAGAGCCACCGTGACAGAAGCCGATGGCACAAGAGTAGCCTCCATAAAAACAGCAGAGGGAACGAAGAAATCAATTATCGTTAAAGCAGAAGCGACAAAGAAGGCCCTCATACTACGAGCAGAAGCAAAAAGACAGGCATCCATCCTCAAAGCCGAGGGCTACTCAAAGGCTCTAGACACCATTTATAACGTGGCAAAAAGCATCGACAGCAAAACATTGGGAATACAATACCTAGAAACGCTCAGAAATATGGCTTCAGGAAGTTCAAGGAAATACGTAATACCCACTGAACTGCTAAACATCACCGGACAGGTTGGAAAAATATTCGGTGGCACAAGTTCAAACCCGGGAGACGAAAAACCAAGAAAAAATAAGACACCAGAGAAAAAACTCGAAAATCCAATATAATGCGTTAATTAATATTCAAAATCTAAAACCGGATTAGGCAAAACTGAAAAATGCCCTAATCAACACCTTTTTTAATATATAAATTCCTTAACTAATAAAAGGTTTTCTATTGGAAGTTATGGTTGCTCGATTCGCCGTATGGCGTCTCTTATAACTTCCACCATTTCTTCGTGAATGTGAGATTCCTCGTCCCATATGTCTTGCTCGTCAATGCGTACATCCGGATTATATCTTCCTTCGGGAGTTTGAAAATATTCTTCACCTAGAATCTCATTCAAGGGTTCTAGTGCCCTCTCATCCCCCATCCCCCCAAGAGCCCGTATCGCTTCCATCCTGACATCTACTTTTTCCTCCCTATTTAGAACCACCCTAATTAAGGAGTTTACCGCCCTTACATCCTTTATCTTTCCGAGAGCTTCAACCGCTTCCCTTCGAACTTGACTATATCCATCCTTTAGTGCCTGTTTAAGTGGCTCCACCGCACGCACATCCCCCAGCCGTCCAAGAGCCCACACCGTATCTTTCCGAACACCCTCATCTATGTCGTCCAGTGTTTGGATAAGAGGCTCCACCGCACGCACATCCCCTATATTTCCAAGGGCCCACGCTGCTCCTTCCCGCGCACCCGAATGCATACTTCTTAGTTTCAGTATTAGCGGTTCCACCGCCCTAACGTCCCTCATCTTTCCAAGAGCAACCGCAGCAGCAGTCAATATATCTTCATTATACTCCTCCTCAAGTACCCTTATCAAGGGTTCCACCGAACTCTCATCCCCCAGCTCTCCGAGAGCCCGCGCCACCGCTGAATTTGGAACCTCCGCAAATTTTTGCATCAGTGGTTCCAAAGCCCGCTTATCCCTTATCTTACCAAGAGCTAATGTTGCTCCACTCCGAACTCTCCAGTCTTTATCCTTCAGTAATTGTAACAATGGCTCCACCGCTATCACATCCCGTTCATCAACCATCTTTCCAAGAGCCGACAACGCGTTGTAGCGAACCGATTCATATTCATCTTTTAATGCTTGTAACAGGGGTTCCACCGCGCGCCTATCCCGCATAACCCCAAGAGACCAAGCCGCAACACTACGAACCTTCCAGTCTTCGTCTTTTAGCGCTTGTATCAGCGGCCCAACCGCTCTCTCATCTTTTATCTTTCCCAGCGCGCTTGCTGCTCGTTCTCGAACATTAGGATCTTCATGTTTTAGCTCTTGAATGTGTTGTTCCGCCATCTTCTTTTCTCCTCAACATTCAGTATTCAGTAAAATGTTTGTCACCCCTCTCTACATGACAGTAATAAATAGCTAAAGGTGACTCCGTATAAGAATATGTGGAATTGAATATATATACTTGGCATCAACAAGCAGGAAGAACATTAAAATAGACCACATTCCCGCGACTATTAATAACTAGTAAACTCCGTACACGTAGTGGGTAATATAATTCGCGATGTAGTCGTAGTCATCTCCGTAGAGTCCCGGGATATAATCGGTGAGCGCGCTGAAATCAAAAGTCACATCGGCAAAAAGATCAAGATTTAGATGTTCTATTTTGGTAGTAATTTTTATATGTGGGTTTTAAATATTTGAAACATTCATATTGTTTACAGTGTTGGACTTGAATTGGTGGGATTGGTTATGAGAGGAAACGGGAGAAAAAGAGTTTTCAGGGTTGTGGTTCTGGTTGCTGTTTTCCTATTGGTTCCGGCTCTCTCGGTTGTGGCGGTTCAGGGTCAGAATCAGGGGGTGTATCCGCTTTGGTATCAGACTTTTTGGTTTGGGAGCCCTGCTCTGAATCAATCTGTGGTGTCAAAGGCGGATGAGGTTTGGGGAGATACGGTTATTGGGAGTGGTGAGTCCTGGGTTAATGAGAGTGTTACGATTGTTCTTGATGGGAACCTGACCATTGAGAGCGGGGGGAGCTTGATGCTTATTAACGTTACTCTGATGGTGAACTGCTCTTCTGATGGTGAGCACCGTATAGAGGTTCAAAGTGGTGGAGCCTTATACATTAAGGATACTGATGGAGACCCTGCCACTAAGGGTGATGCTTCGAATATTACGGCTTATGATACTGATTATAGTTTTCTTTTCTGGGTGAAGAGTGGTGCCACTTTTCAGATGAATAATAGTGAAATGCATTATTGTGGTTATGATGTGTTTCCTTGGCCTAGTAATTTTAATAATTTTGGTCTATGGATAAACGCTAATAACACAATTATTGAGAATAACACATTTTTAAACAACTATGTAGGGCTTGCGTTATACTATGCGCATTATAATACGATTAGGAATAATAGCATCATGTATAGTGAATGGTCCGGCATCGAAGTGTACTATAGTTCCAATAATAATTTTACGGGTAATAATGTCATGAACAGCCAAACAGTTGGTTCTGGCTTCTATTTGGGAGATAGTTCTGACAACGTTCTTATCGGTAACACAGCTTCTAATAATAATAGGTATGGTTTCTGGCTGGACTCCAGCTTCACCTTGAATAACACTCTTATTGGTAATACTGCTATAGATAACTGGCATGGTTTCGTGCTGACTAGTAATGCGAATAATAATAATCTTACTGGTAACGTTGCTATAAATAACACACATCACATCTTTGAGGACTATGGTTTTTGGCTTGATTCTAGTTCGAATAATAATCTTACTGGTAATGTTGCGGTTAACAGCGAGTATGGCTTCTACGTGAATGCTAGTTCTAGTGATAATGATTTGTTTGGGAATGATGCGGTTAACTGTTCGGTTGCGGGGTATTTTCTGGGTGCTGGTTGTGTGGGTGATGATTTGTCTGGGAGCGCTGTGTCCAAC
>DXJA01000201.1 GCA_019056875.1 Candidatus Jordarchaeum madagascarense | reverse complement strand
ATCTCCTAATATAACTATTTTAAATATGGGAAGGAACAGAAACGACAAAAGAAACCTACATATTCAAAATAGTTATATTAGGAGATGGAGCTGTAGGTAAAACTAGCCTGGTCAAAAAATATTCAGAAAGCACTTTTAATGATAACTACTTACCAACCATAGGTTCTAACTTTGCATCTAAAAAAGTTACTATAGATGGAAAAGATATCACTTTTCAGATCTGGGACCTTGGTGGGCAGCCTCAGTTCAAGGTTGTGCGTCAGAACTTTTACCGGGGCAGTCGGGGAGCGATTTATGTTTTTGATATCACAAGGCGGGAAACATTTGAAAATCTTGAGAAATGGAGAGAGGAAGTGTACGAGGTTTGTAAAAATATTCCCAGTATAATCGTAGGTAATAAAATCGACCTTCCCAAGAAAGTAGAAATGTATGACGTGGAGCAATGTATTAAGTTTATGAATGCATTATATATTGAGACGAGTGTAATATTGAATTTGAATATTGATGAGACTTTTGAGTCAATTGGAAGGTTAATACTCGGAAGAACTCAGGATTTGGAAAAATCCGCTGTAAAAACCGTGGTAATCCCCTTTCCGAATAATCCGCCAGCTTCCAGAGAAGCGGTTAAGAATCCTTATTCTGACCTTCTTTCCTAAATATATGGTCTTTTTCTAAAAATTGTCAATATATGTCGCGGTATTATATTTTAACTTTTAAGGATTTATTTTTATATTCCTTTAATAGTAAAACTTAAATATTTTGTAGCCTTACTACAACATAAGGAAAAGGTATGAAGTGAGGGAAAAAAACTGTTAAATACCGTCTACACCTACAAAATTGTTGTATTAGGTGACGGTGCAGTAGGCAAAACCAGTCTCATTAAAAGATATTCTGAGAATACCTTTACTGAAAACTACTTAACAACCGTGGGTAGCAACTTCGCCACTAAGAGGATTCATATTAACGGTGTGCAGATTACTTCCCAGATTTGGGACTTGAGTGGGCAGCCTCAGTTTAAGGTTGTGCGTCAGCACTTTTACCGGGGTGCTCGTGGTGTTGTGTACATGTTTGATGTCTCTAGGCGGGAAACATTTGAGAACCTTGAAAAATGGAGAAAAGAAGTTACAGAAACTCTTCCAGATCCGCCCTGTATACTCATCGGCAACAAGATTGATCTCCCCCGACATATAGATGAAGAGGAGGCAAGAGAATACGCTTTAAGTTTTGAAGCGCAGTACTTCGAAACAAGTGTTCTTGAAAATATAAATGTACAACAAAGCATGGACAAGATAAATGAAATAATTTTTGTAAAACAGGAAATCGTAAAAGAATCAATAAATTCACAAAATATTTCTTCTTACTCAGAAGATATAATTCAACCAAGAACGCAATGCCCTGCCACATCTAATCCCTCAAAATGCTTCTTCCCTGAACACAGTTTTTCCATGTTTAATAAACACTAATTACTCAAAACAGATTCCGAGCCTGTAGAGATTAGCTAACTACGATACACACAATCTCTATCCATGCCTTCCCTCACTGGCCTTTTCCTTTACCTCCCCCTTTCTAATTTGCTCCCTAATAATTTCAAATATTGTTTTTTAAACTTGAAACCCTCTTTAAAATTTAAATGTAGAATATAATTTTAGGAATTTTATATTTACAGATGAGCGATTCGAACAGTTTTTTAAAGCGGGTTCCGAGAACTTTAAAAGTTTTAAATTTCAAAATTGTTTAACAGTTATCTATTTGAGGTGGGTTAAATGGCTGAAATTAAAGTAAACAAGACTACCTTGGAGTTGCTTCAGGGAGATATTACGGAACAGAATACGGACGCCATAGTGAATGCTGCTAATGTGGCTCTTCAAATGGGTGGGGGTGTTGCTGGGGCAATAAGAAAGAAGGGCGGCCCCAAAATCCAAGAGGAGTGCAACGAGATTGGTGGAACCTTTGTTGGTGGAGCAGTAATCACAACTGGTGGTAACCTGAAAGCAAGGCACGTTATACATGCTGTAGGGCCCCGTTGGGGAGAGGGTAACGAGGATGAGAAGCTAAAAAATGCTACTCTCAATAGTTTGAAGGTTGCCAATCAGAATAATTTAAAGAGCATTTCATTCCCAGCGATAAGCACCGGAATCTTTGGATTTCCATTGGAAAGGGCTTCGAAAATTATGCTTAAAACGACGATTGAATATCTAAAGGGTAAAACTGGTCTGGACAAAGTCGTCTTCGTTCTCTATGACAAAGATTCTTTTAACACGTTCAAGGATACGTTGGAGAGCATTAAAACCTAGTGCATTTTAAGAAGCCTATTTTCTTGAAATAAATCTGTTTCCCTTTATATAAAACCGCAAGGGCATATCTTTTCCCTGTTTTATTCCTATCCTGCTCGTGGTAACGATCTCCAAGGGTCTTCCCGTTTCCTCAAAATAAATGTCCTCCTCCTCGGTTATGTCTTTACCGTTAAGGGATGCGTCTATGTCAAAGGCCCTAGTTAGTTTTCCTGGCCCATTGGTGAGGTCGATGGTTTTTTTAACTTTGCGACGTTTTTTCATTAATTCAATGCCTTCCACCGGTTCTAAGGCTCTGATAAGAACGCCTCCACTTTTATCTTCACCCTTGGCTAGGATGTTAAACATCCAATGATTACCATAAGTGAAATAAACGTAAATTGTTCCCGGGGGTTTTTCATTGAAAAATTCTCTAGCGCTCGGCCGCATTTGAAAATGACTTGCAGGATCATTCGTCGAGTAGTATGCCTCGGCTTCAACCACCTTTCCTTTTAATATTCCTTCAAAGTATTTTTTCACCAAAATTTTTCCTGGAAGTTCCTTTGCAACCCGGGCAGGATCTCTAGAGAAAAAACTTCTTTCAAGCTTCATATTTCATACCTTTCCAAATATTGAAAAACATTTTTTAAAAATATTCATGTTCTAAGAGACATAGAAAGAGAATAAATAGAAATAATGGTGAAGGTAAGGATCACCATTATTGGATATTTTAAGGTTTGAAAAAAGTTGTGTTCTTGTTTTTGTGATTTTTACGCAGTTTTTGCAAATTATAATTTGGGTGTTGTTAAGATTTTGTTTTGGCTTTTTGTTTTTCAGCGTAGTCATTAATTATTTTGTCCATATCTCGTTTTATGGCGTCTCTCTTTTTGTCGAGTTCCTTTAACCGGGCGTCAATTTCTGTTATTCTGTCTTCTTGGGCGGAGAGGGTGGAAATGTATCTCTCCTTGAGTTCTACTTCCTGTTTGCTGCTTTTTAGAACTTTTATGTTCTCCCTGAGTCTTTTTTGGTCTTCGACTATCTCTTCTTTTTCTTCTTCTAGGTTACCCATTTCTTGCTCTGTTTCGTTTATTTGATTTTGTAATTCTGCGATTCTGTTTAGGAAACGGTTTTCTTCCTCGGTGATTAGTCCTCGGTTGAAATAGGTTTCTATAAGAGTGGTTTCTAATCCTATTACGCTGACGTGTGAGCTGAGTAGTCTGCGAAGCTTTACGGTGAATTCCTGACTTTTTCGTGGTTCCAGATTTATTTTCCATCGGTAATAATTGGGAGTTTCTTCCTCGAATTTCTCTGTTTTCCACGGTTCAAACAGGTACTCCTTGGGATGCTCAATTATTACCTCCTTGGCTTCGTCGCCTTTGTTCTTGAGATTATATTTTGTTTCGTTTATTTGATAGTAGTAAGTTTCAATAACTGGGCCCCGCACGATAACTTCATGTACTGATTCGTATCGACTCTTAATTTCCTTATTAACTGTAACATCTTGATCCACAGCGTAGGCCAAGAGTCTTTTTTCTCCATCTACCACGAAAGGCAGCATACATTCCCCGACATAGGAGTTCTCCTCGTAAACGGTAACTGGTCCTTCTTCCAAGGTTAAGCCACTGGTGTTCTTCACTTCTATACAGGATACTGGGTTTCCCGAACGGGCGTTCTCATTATAAACTAGTATCTTTTTTCCCTCAATTTCGGTGTAGATAAAGGGTACCAGAGCGGAGTGGTTCCTCCTAATGGTTACCGGAGTGGAAATACTGTAGAAAAAGAACTCCCCCGCCTTAGCCGCTTCGGTTTCCACAGAAGCAGCAGCCGTCCTAGCTGTCGCGAAGGCTTCATCTGCTTCCGTTACTTCCGCTCCTGCTGGGGCTGCTATCATAGATGGTTTAGGGACTGGTGGAGCAGCTCGTAAACGGCGAGTCTCCTTTTTCTGCTTCATCATGTATTTATCTTCTGCAAGGCCTTGTAATTCTTCTTCTTCGGGGGCTAACTCCATTCCCTCTTCTAGGCTAACCGGTATTACTCCTGCGGTTTCCTTAACTCTTATCTCGGGTCTCCACATGTATCGCGCGGAATATAGATTGTGTCTGAAGGATATGGGTAATCCCGCTATTAGGGTAATGTTGACATCAACCCAGTCTTCATCGGACATGTTGTCAACAAGTGCCCAACCTTGTATCCATAGATTTTTATCAAAATAGTTGAGACGGTAGCTGGTTTTCCAGACAGGGACCTCTACAGTGTAACTTATTGCTACTTCTCTTTCCCCTTCTCCTCTAAATTGTAGGTTTAGGGTTTTCTTGTTTTTTCTCCTTGAATCGTAAACTGTGTCTATGAAATAGGTTATGTCTTTTTTAACGTCTTCGTCTAGGGTTTGAAGTTTCTTAATGTCTGTAAGGTTGACGGTTTTGATGGTGTCTTCTTGTAGCAGCACTAGAAACCTTTTTTCTCTTTCCACATTATCCTCTTTCTCCTTGGTGGTTTCAACTCCGAGGATTCTGCCCTTTAATTCTTCTGTTCCTGCGGTCAGACCTATTTTGACGCCCATCAACTGTTTGAGTAGACTGGTTAAAGAATCCTCCACTGGAACGTAGATTCCCACCTTTTCCAGTAATCTGCTTGTTTCCTGGGCTGCCTCATAGTCTACTGCTGAGACTTTGCCCCCACCGTAGTCTATTACTAAAAGACTCTTCAATACGTCGTTGATTTCCTTTTCATCAAAAGAGATTTTGAACTCATTGTCACCTTTCACTTTGCCTCTGCGTTCAAAGTATCCTAAGCCATGTTTGAAAAGCACTACCCTTTTCAAAGGAATAGCCGTTGTCATAACTATTAAATCACCCGCGAAAAATATTAATCTACCCTAAAAGTTCAAATTCTTAATTTGCTAACTCTTATCATCTACCTAAGGAGAGATAGGTGTCTTTATGTCGGAAATCAGGGAAAAAATACTTGAAACCGTTGATAAAGAGAAGGAAAAAATCGTTGAGCTGTGTTCCCGACTTATTCGCATACCATCCTCAAATCCTCCAGGCGATACCAGTGAAATCGCGGGATACATTTCTGACTACCTGAATAACGCGGGGATAAAGCCCCAGAAGTATGAGGCAAAACCTGGAATATTTTCACTATTAGCAAGAATGGGCAAACAGAAAGGTAAAAAACTATTGTTGAATGGGCACATGGACGCGGTGCCAGTTGGCGATACGGAGGCGTGGAATGTGGATCCATTCGGCGGAGAGGTCAAAGAGAGACAAATATGGGGAAGAGGAGCTTCAGACATGAAGGGAGGAGTAGCAACCCTTATCAGCGCTTTATCCATTCTTCAGAGCCATGATGTGCTTGATGGATTACAAGGTTCTATTGAGTGTTCCTTTGTTCCTGACGAGGAAACTGATGGGTATCTAGGGGCTGGTTGGCTTATTGATAAGGGTATCATCAAGGGAGGAGATTTGGCTCTCATAGCTGAATGTACCATGAGTCCCTTTTTCGGATATGGAATTTGTGTTATGGAGAAGGGAGGAATTATGTTAAAACTCAAAGCTAAGGGTGTGGAATCGCATGGTGCATTACCCCTTCTCGGGGATAATGCTATTGAGAAGCTGCTTGAGATTCTTCCAAAAATTAAAGAGCTTGAGAATAAAGACCTCAAACTGCCTCAACAAATCAAAAAGCTTATTATTAAAACGAAAACATTCTATGAAAAGCTAAGCAGCCTAATTGGAATTCCCTACGAGAAGCTTGAACCACTTCTCGAACAAATAATTGTAAACGTCAACAGAATATCCGGAGGAGTAGCAGACAATGTAATTCCTCCCGAAGCCTCAGCAATACTGGATGTTCGAATCCCCCCGGGGATAACTATCGAAGAAACCTATAACCTCGTCATTGACATCGTAAAAAAATCTGGAAAGGAAGGCTTGAGTTTGGAACAGGTATCATACTGGGAGCCTTCCGTGGAAAAAAGTGAAGATTCCCCCGCCGTTAAACTTGTAGAAAAAGCAATTAAAAAAATTGATTTAGACGCTAAAATCCATCAAGTGTACTTCCTCGCAGGATCCGATGCGAAATTCTTCCGCGCAATAGGAATACCTACAGTACTCTTCGGACCAGGGCAACCGGAACTGGCACACAGCGCGAATGAAAAGATTATAATAGATGATTTGCTAAAAGCGGTTAAAATCTATATCACCTGTATCCTAGATTTCCTATCACCCAATGAATAGATTTCTAAAATTTATAATGTGTATCTTATGGATACTTATAAAAAGATTTGTGCAGAATTGGTTTTTAAAATCATTCCCGTTTTGGAGAAGGGGAAAAATGTCAGAATGGATTTCAAAAGATGTGGACACTACTGAGAAGGAGCTGAAAACTAATATTAACAGAGGATTGTCTTCAAAGGAGGCAGAGAAGCGGCTCGAAAAGTATGGACCAAATATTCTAGTGAAAGAGAGAAAAATCAGTTTTCTAGGCATCTTTAAGGAAGAAGTCACAGAACCCTTGATACTGCTACTTATAGGTGTTGGCGTTCTTTACAGCATTTGGGGCGAACTCAGAGATGCCATAACCATTATAGTGATAATCTCCGTTTTAGTTTTTGTGGAGGTGTGGAATGAGTATCGGGCCAAGCGTTCAATAAGCGCGCTACAAAGACTGGCGTCACCTACAGTGCTGGTGCTAAGGGACGGTAAATTAACTGAAATTCGCACAACGGAAATAGTTCCCGGCGATGTTATACCCGTTTTTTCGGGTCAGCGTGTAGCGGCTGATCTTAGACTTGCTGAAGCTTATGGGGTTTCTGCGGATGAATCATCACTCACAGGGGAGTCGGTTCCTGTCTACAAGGATGCGAGACAAGTACTAGCGAAAGAAACAGAGTTACCGGAAAGAACTAATATGGTTTTCGCGGGAACCATCGTTACCAGTGGTGAGGGCAAAGGCGTAGTTGTCGCTACAAGCCAAAACACTGAAATTGGTAAAATCGCGGGAATCTTGGAGGAAGTGAAACCACCTAAGACACCGCTCCAGCTTGCCATGAAGAGCCTTGTTAAATGGTTACTCTGGCTCGCATTATTCTTCAGCGCTCTAATCCCTGCACTAACATTTCTAAGAGGTCAACCATTTCAGGAAATCTTAATCAACTTCATACTATTTGGAGCTTTTCAAGGATGGGTTCCTTACTGGTTTGTCACCTATTTGTATGATCCCTTAGGATACATTAGCCTATCCACAATTGAACAAGCAATTAATTCCTTTTTCGGCCTTAATCCCATTCAACGTCTTGAACAACTTATTTTGACTGGCTTATCACTGGCTTTCGTCACGATACCAGAAGAGCTACCCATAATAATCACTATGGTTTTGGGTTTGGGAGCCTACGAACTAACAAGAAAGAATTCCATTGTGAAGAGACTAAGGGCAGCCGAAACTCTAGGCAGCGTTACAGTTATTGCCACAGATAAGACCGGGACAATAACACAAAACAAGATGAGTTTAAAGAGTATTTATTCTGACGAGCACCTGACTGAGGAACTTACCTCAAAAAATTCCAATCAAATCTTGGAAGCCGGATTATTATCGAGCGAGGCGTTCAGCACCATAAAAAGCGAAAAGGCATTATACAGAAATCCGATGAGTATAGCCATTCTTGACGTCGCCAAAAGGAATAAAATAAACACAGATCAATTACAGAAAAAATATCAAATAAAGGAGAAGTTCGTTTTTGACCGAGAGCGTAAGATGGAGTCATTCATCTATCAAAACCAGAAAGATAAAGAATTATACGTCTTTTCAGCTGGGGCACCAGAATCAATCATCGATAGGTCCTCGATGAAATTGGAAAATGTAAAAGAGACCGATTTCATAACCGCGGAAAAAATGAAGATCAAAGAAGTCGTTGCCGAGATGGCCAGCAATGGTGAAAGACTAATCGCTGTTGCTTACAGAAAACTTTCCAGGGACGAAGAAATAAAAATGGAAGAGGTGGAAAGAAACCTGATATTTATTGGTATAATGGGTTTCATTGACCCACCGAGACCAGAAGTCAAGGATGCTATAATCTCATGTAAAAGAGCCGGGATCAGAGTGGTAATGATAACTGGTGACCATCCCCAGACTGCGCGGGCGATAGCTTCAAGTGTAGGCATTGATACCAGTGCCGGAGTTCTCACCGGCGCCGACATCTCTGGAATGAGTGATAAAGGCTTGGAAAAGTCCATAACCAAGATTTCGGTTTTTGCCAGGGCAACCCCCGAACACAAACTAAGAATCGTAAGGCTTCTAAAAAAATTGGGTGAGATTGTCGCGGTAACAGGAGACGGAATCAATGATGCTCCCGCTCTTAAGGAGGCTCAAATTGGGATTACAATGGGTATTAGGGGCACCGATGTGGCAAAGGAAACCGCCGATATGGTTCTTGCCGATGATAACTTCGCAACCGTTGAGACCGCGGTGAGAGAAGGCAGAAAAATGTACGATAACCTCAGAAAAGGCGTACGCTACTACTTGGGTGTAAAGGTTGCGCTAGTGGCGATATTCATTCTACCCATCCTTTTGGGCGTGCCACTCCCATTCGCACCCATACAAATTATCGTATTAGAACTGTTCATGGACCTCGCGGCATCCGCCACTTTTGTAGCAGAACCAGCAGAATCCGACATCATGACAAGACCCCCCCGTGACCCCAAAGAGAAATTCCTGACAAGAAGTCTACAGACTAATATCTTCCTTAATGCGATATCACTGTTTGTAGCGGTTTCAATATGCTACCTGTTTGTCTACTATCAAACATTAAACGTAACCACAGCTCAAACAATGGCTTTTGCAGCTTGGATGATCGGGCACATTTTCCTAGCGTTTAACTCGCGTTCCGAGAGAGAATCGCTTCGCAGTCTAGGATTCTTATCAAACAAGGTTATGGTCGCCTGGGCGCTCCTTGCAATAGGAGCACTAGTTATTGCAACAATGGTGCCTGCCATACAAGATGTTCTAAAAATAGCCTACATAGACCCAGTAAACTGGCTCATTGTATTCGTTATAACCTTTGCATGCACCTTCTGGCTGGAAGTCAAAAAGTACATTCAATCCAGATGGCATAAAAGAAGTAAATAATCGAAAGAACGAAAAATTATTACTCCTCCTCTTCTTTTTGTTTAGTTCTATATCTCATATAAACTTAAAATGCTATTAAGTCAATGTTTATAAATAATACTTAGTGATTGGAATGAATCTTGACATAGAGCACCTCGTAAATAAACCGGGGCAAATTAGTGAACTGGGTGAGAAAGAGATAGGGGAGCTTATCTCCGAAGCGTCAACCATTTTGGAAAAGGAGCCAAAACTTGTCCCTTTTAACGAGAACAAAATTTTATTTGTTGGAGACACCCACGGGGACTTAGAATCTACAATACCCATAGTGCGCCGCTTTCTCAGAGAAAAATACGATGGCATAATCTTTCTCGGTGACTACGTTGATAGGGGGTTGATGCAGATTGAAAACATTAACTATTTATTGGCACTCAAACTGCTACATCCTGATAACGTGATGCTTCTTAGAGGAAACCATGAAACCCCTCTAGCGAATCGTTACTATGGATTCATGGATGAAGTTTCAAGTACATTCTCGATAGAATTTTTTAATGTTTACTCCAAACTATTCTCCTATTTACCCTACGCTTCACTGGTCAACGAAGAAATCCTATGTTTGCATGGGGGTTTAGCTAAAGGTCTTAACGCAATAAAGCAGATAGAAGAACTACCGCGAGAGGTGGAGGTTTCAAACCCGATTCTTTTTCAATTACTGTGGAACGATCCCCGTGATGGTATAAGGGGCTTTACACCCAGTGATAGAGGTGAGGGCATATTCTTTTTCGGGAAGGATGTTTACGAAACCTTCGCAAAAAGTAATAATATAAAATATTTAATTAGGGCTCACGAAGTATTCAGAAATGGTTTCCACTGGTATTTCGCGGGCAGCATACTAAGTTTATTCTCTGCAAGCAAATATACCATACCGGTTGCGGCGAAAATAGCTGAACTAACACCCAAAGGAGATTTAAACGTAATCCCTGTATAAGGTTTGAGTGTTTTTTGGTCACCACTTTTGTTGATAACACTATTATTAGTTATTTTTGAACGACACCAAAGGCAATCACTGGCACACCGGGAAACCCCGCGGAAGAATCCGAATAGCCCAAAACAATACCCTCCTGAAAGGCTCTCAGCGTGTCTTGCAACTTCCCAAAAGCGTTATACACTCTGGCAACCGGTTGATCCTTCTTAACAAGATCTCCTGCCTCAACGAGAAATCGGATAATACCGCTAACAGTGCTAACCGGCCGATGGGAATACTTGAGGATTTTCCCCCTAAGAGATTCTGGCATCTGATAATTAAAGGGTTTATTTATCGGTTTTATCATTCCTAGGCAATCTAATATATTCAGGATGGATTTTACGCCGTATTCCACATTTTCTTCATTAACCACATAAGATTCTCCTAATTCAAGTGTCAAAGATGGAATCTTGCGCTGATTTAAACTACCAGAAAGAGTTTTTTCCATATTTTCTTTTTCATATGCTTCTTTCTGCTCACTTACAATTATGAATCCGGTTTTATTACTAAAAAGTTTAACTTTTTCGTACGTGTCTTCATCTCTTACAATTTCGGGGGGATCAATAAACGTGTAGGGTATTGATTTTCTCCAATCATTGTGAAGATCCAAGACGAGGGTCGGATTAGTTTCTATTATTGTTGTGAATATTTTATCCGCTATTCTTTCCGCAAAGGATCCGTTTTTATTACCTGGAAAAGACCGATTAAGATCTTCTCTGCTTAGAGTGATGTGGCGGGATGCTGTTTCAAAACCAATCGGATTCATCAAAGGAAAAGCGTGAACCGAGCCTTTCAAAAGTGGTTCTTTACGTAATTTTTTAAAGATTTCCTGGATGACGACTATACCGCCTACTTCATCACCATGAACACAACCAGTCAGCCAAATCACAGGTCCTGGATTGATGCTTTTTATTTCCATCAAAGCCAAACGACGGGTAGACAAATCTGAACCAGTAAGGATTTTTAGAAAAGAATATCTAATCCTCTGTGACGACTCTTTCTTTTGCATACTGCTTGCACTCCCCTACATTTTTTTTCAGATGTTTCAACCTTTTTTATAATCCTTATCTACATAGTGTTTCTAAGATGTGCGGCATTACCCAAAAAAGAGTAATATAACTAGAATAGAGATTCTGGTATAATATATCTTTTCTTATT
>DXJA01000020.1 GCA_019056875.1 Candidatus Jordarchaeum madagascarense | reverse complement strand
TATTCAATATAAGAAAAAACTAGAAGATACAGGGGAAATCACCCTAGAATTTATATTTACCGCTTTTCAAAATATTTTAAAAAACCTTAAAAAAGAATTTCTTAAAATTGTCTTTTTGATAGATGGTTTAGATAAATTGGAGCCTGAAATTGTTTTAAGGTTTTTAAGAAATACTCAAGAGAGATTAAACACTCTAATTAAAACCCATGACTGCATGTTCGTGGATTCTGCTGATCCTACTTGGAGGGCAACTTTAGAAAGCAAAGAATTTAGTGGTGTAAAAGGTCAAACAATTAACTTAAGGGGTTGGACTCCTGCAGAAGTTGAATCTTTGATTAAAAGGAGGTTACAATATTCAGGAATTTATTTTTTACCTTTTGAGCAAAAAGCAATTGAAATTCTTGTTGAAGATTTCCAAGGTAATCCGAGAGAAATACTTCAATATGCTACTCAACTGTTACACTATGGAGCTAAGGAGAGAATTATAAGTATAGGGCCTGGAATTGCCAGAAAAATTATTTGGAATGATGAAGCAAAAAATAAATTATCTGAAAAGATTATTTCTGATAAAGATATTAGATATGCTTTTGAAAAACTGAAACCATATGTTTCTCAAAAGACAAATAATGAATATTCTCATATCTGCATATCAACAGAGAAATCATCTTCTATTTACGAAGTTAAATTATGAAGATAGGTCTTCTATTGGAATAACTTTAAGTGATAACGAATTTATTAATGCCTTAAAATCATTAATTGATAGAGGTTGTTTTAAGCCTTCAAAAATAAGTGATCATTTAGAATTAGAGGAAGATCTTCTAAAGTTATTCAAATTTGTGGAGGAATTAAAACAATCTTTAGTTGCATTGCCAATAGTTTTAAGTGATTTACAGTCGAAAATTGTTTCACCTCCTCCGCCACTTGATAAAGAGAAAACATTAGTCGATTATATAATAAAAATATTTAATGAACAGCCTAAATCTTGGTTTAATTATGCTGAAATAGAAAAGAGAATACATGATAATCCCATAACAGAAAATTTGTTGCAGGAATGTTATAGAAAAAATGCCTTGAAAAAATTTAGAAAAATCCTTCCAGCATGGGTTGGTTCTTTAAGGGAAAGGAAATTTCTAGTATTTGATGAAAACAGCAATTCTTTCAGATTAAATCCTTTTCTTAAGGATTCTAGCGTAGATGCCAACTTTGGAGAGGATATAAAGTCAAAAGAAATAATTGATGAAGTTGAAAAAGCACAAAATGCTTTATTAAAAAACGATTTTTATACTGTTAGACTTTGTTGTATCAGTATTCTTGAAAAAGGGGTAAACGGAGTTTGTGATTGTTATAAACGGCAAATAGATAATCAAAATTTAGATGAGTTATTCAGTTTTCTCAGAACTTTAGATATAGATATTAAGGATCCCATGCCCTTAGAAAAACTATTAGGCTCAACCTTAAAGAAATCTATAAATGCGATCGATGAAGCAAAAATAACGCTTCAAAACACTATTCTTTATATTAGACGTTTATATAAGAAAATTCACGAAGTTAATAGGTATAAAAGAAAAAATGAAACCCTTTTAGAAGAAATTACTAGAAGAACAAAAGGCAGATCACATAAAATAGAAAGAGAATATTTCAAAGAAAATCTCTTGCCAATTCTTATGGAAGATTATGGAAAATTAGTTAATTTCATGTTCAAAATAAAAATTGGATATGGCTACGCTGATAATTTACCTGACGAATTACAAATTTTACGTGAAAATAATATTATCAAATCAGTTAATGTTTATAAGTGCCCAGGAGGTGAACATGAATTTATAGCCAGCGGTATTTCCGAATTACCTTTTTGTAATATTTGTAAAGTACAAATGGAAAAATTTGATTCAGGATTCCAAATCACTCAAGAAGCGTATGAATCTTGGAATATTTGGTTAGAAGAATACATAAAATTTATCCTTGAGAAACTTCCTATTTTTTATGTAGAATCCGGTCTTATTTTGGGTTATCCTAAAAAAATTGGAGTATCCGCAGGTAATGAACTAGATGTTGTATTATTATTTGATGGAAAAGCAATAGCTATAGAATGTAAGCAAATTCTTAAATGCAATAAAGAAATTAATGAAGTAGAAAATCTAATTAATAAGATAGAGTCTCTAGATATTTTTGATGCTACAATACTAGTTTATCAGGAGGTAGAAAATCTAAATATTTTTACCTCAACAGTAGGTAAGTATGAAAAGGAATTGTTTCCGATACTTGTAGAAAGTCCAAAAAAAATGGAAAATACCCTTAAAGATACACTTTTAAAAATTAAAGCAAAATAACATCACTATTTTGATTTTTCGGAGTACGCCGCTACTTTTGTTACTGTGACGAGAATCTCATTCTTCAGGTTCTTGGCTTATGCCTTTAAATTCATTATATTTAGAAAATCAAAGAGTTTAACTACTAAGATTGTTTTTAATCGAAGCCAAAATTAATGTCGTTTTGATGAGTTTAGCGCTGGGATTTAAGGTGTCTTTCTCGCTTTTTTATAGGCTTCGGCTAATTTTCCAGAGCGTGAGGGCATTGTCCGAGGCGAGTATGCTTCTTTCTCCGGCTCGGTAGGGCCAAGCAAAGGCGGAGTATACGTTCTTTTGCAATTCTCTTTTGCCTAATATTACCAGTTTAATAGAAGACTAACCAATTAGTATACTTCATAAATCATTCTCTTAAAATAAATTCTAAACACGGTTAACGTGGATGGTCTGTTAATGCCGAACCGGAGTTATTCGAAAAATTGTTGGAGATTTGTATCGAAGCATACCCTCTCAAGTAATCTTAAAATATGTGTTGGTTAGGTTATCCTAACATTAAATACTTTTAATGATACTAGTATATTAATGAATTTAGGGGAGAATTGGAAAAATGGGCAAAATAAAAAGTGACATAAAGAAGGGTCAGAAAGAAATAAGGAAATTGGTAGTAGCGGCAATTCAACCTAAATTGGAACATGGTGAAATGCAAAAAAATCAAGATCATGCTCTTGTGTTAATTGAGGAAGCTGCGAAACAGGGTGCGCAATTAGTCGTATTACCGGAATTGTTCTCCTCGGGTTATTTTGTGTCAAAAGAAATTTGGGATTTTGCTGAGAGCCTTGACGGTCCAACAGTTGATTGGCTTAAGACTACTTCAAAAAAACTGGGAATATATGTTGGAGCTGGGTTTGTTGAGACTGATGGAAAAGATGTCTACGATTCTTTTGCGATGACTGATCCCAGGGGAAACATTGTTGGAAGAATCAGAAAAGATAGCGCTGAAGCTTATGTTTTCAAACGTGGAAGGGGCATCCATATTATGAATAGTGATTTTGGTAAAGTTGGTGTGGGTATTTGTGCTGATAATCAATTATTCTCTTTTCTGGGGCAGATGCATGAAGAATCAGTAGATATTGTGCTTATGCCTCATGCTGCGCCTCTTCCAGTAAAGACGTCAAGATTATTGACTGAAAAGGACTTTAATGATATGCACCAGAAATTAAAAGAATTGCCCGTGATCTATGCCAAAGTGTTAGGCGTTCCAGTAATTTTAGTGAATCCGATTAGTGTACTTAAAAAAATGCCGGGAATATTTGGGAGTCTGATGAGTACTGAATTATTTGCTCTTAAGGGTCTTTCGAGAATTGTTGATTCTGATGGTAGAGTGAAAGGGGAACTGGGGGAGGAAGAGGGAATATTGGTTGAAACTGTGATATTAGATCCGGGTAGAAAGAGGTTCGTTGAGCCTCAAAATTATGATGGGTGGCTTACTCCGGGCTCTAAACTGTTCAGAAAGGTGTTAGTTCCTTTTGATATTTTTCTTGGTAAAATATATTATGCTTTGAGTATTAGAAGGAGGAAGAGAGCTAAGGCAATGGAATTTAAGAAGTGACGAATGCAAGGAAGAGTAAAAAGGATGAAAAAAACTTGGCAGGAAAAGTTAACTGATAAAGAAAATTTTCCTAAAATAGTGAAGCTTGAGAAAAGATTTCCTTGTTATAATGCTGTGCACAAAATGGGTGCAGAGGAGGGGGATGATATAGTTTTAGTTAATCCTAGCCAAGTAGTAGAAATAATGAAATCCGTTCCCAAAGGGAAATTAATTACCCTTATAGAAATTTGCAAGAATTTGGCTCAAAAACATAAGGTTAAAGGATGTTGTTCATTAACCACTGGAATTTTTATTATGACTGCTGCAAACGCTGCTGAAGAAGCAGCGAAGGAAGGGAAAAACTTGGGTATACCCTATTGGCGAACACTGAAAGCTGATGGTTTTCTGAATGAAAAATATCCAGGAAGGCAGGAAGCACATAAATCCTTACTTGAAAAGGAAGGTTTTGTAATAAAAAGGAAAGGCAAGAGATATTTCGTTGAGGACTATCAAAACTATCTATTAAAATAGAGTAAGAATAAAAGGTAAAGGTATTTCTTGAATTGAATTATCTTTGCTTCAATTGCAATAGGAGTAAAATAAATAGTGACATAGAGAAAAATGAAATTTTATCAATTTATGCAAATAACTTTTTAAAATCAATATGAAGAGGTTGATTTTAGACCCAACTCAAATTTGGATTAACCCGGGGTTTGATGTGGCTGTCTTGTTAATCTAATCAAGCCATATTGGAACTTTCATGAGGGTCATTAAGTTCTAATCTTTAAACCAAACTCTGAGAATCTCTCTTCTTGTTCTAAAGCATCTCAAACTTTTTTTGACTATTGGAAAACGCTGCCAAATTGTTCACCAAGAACGTGAAGCACTTTGAGAGGATTAACGGAGTAAAATTGTATCGAGACTAGCTGGACTACATCCGTTTAGAAAGAGTAATAAACTTGAAACCAAGCTAAAAGAGCATTAAAAAAAATAATTAAAGATTAGCTGGAAAAAATTGTCCGCCAAATTATGCTTTGGAAGTGGGTGTGGCTTTTCACTGTTGGGCGATTTTTCAACAGGTAAAATAAAGATAAATTTTATTGGGGGGATTAACACTTTGATTGAATTGTGAAGCATATGATAGAAGAAGATAATATTTTGGCACAAGAAGAAGAACTAATATTAAAGGGGGCAGAGGAGGAGTATAGGGAGGGGAAGACCATAAAACTTGAAGATTTAAAGAGGGAGCTAGGTGAGTGTTGAGATTCAACTAAGTACTAGAGCTTAAATTTTTTTTAAAAAAATTCCTAAGGATGTATACACTCGTTTAATAAATAAAATAGAAGAGTTGGCTGAAAATCCGTTTCCATCCGGTGTGAAAAAAGTTTTGGGAAGGGAAGAAAAACTATTTAGAATAAGGGTTGGGGATTATAGAATCCTTTATGAGATTTTCCCGGATAAGATGATGATATTAATAGTGAATATTGATAAGAGGTCAAGAGTTTATAAATAGTTCAAGAGATATTTAAAAACTAATAATCAGTTTGTTTTTATAAATTTGTTTTAGAAATCTGACTACCTTTCCATTTTTTTAGAATTTTTATGAGTTTAATTTTTTATCATTTTCGAGGCTTGGCTTAAGGTGTCTTCCTCGCTCTCTTGTAGGTTTCGCCTATCATTTTCCACAACGTGGAGGCTCTGTCTGAGGCGAGTATGCTTCCTTCTCCGGCTCGGTAGGGCCAGGCAAATATGGAATCTACTTTCTTTTCTTTGGCGATTTCTATGCCTTTTACTATTTCTTGTTCTCTTCCTTTGAGGATGTTGAAGGCTTGGACCCAGGCGTGGGTTTTCTTTCTATGCTTTTTAGCCAGTTTGGTGAAAAGTTTATTTAGCTCTCGATGAGAATAATGTGTGGTGAATAATGATGTATAGGGATAGTCTTATACAGAAGGTTAGATTATTGCCTGAAGACAGTCTTAAAGAGGTTATGGATTTCATCGAGCATCTAGAAGAGAAAAAGAGAAAAACTGGGGGGAAGAAAAAAGAGAAGAAAGACCTCTTAGAAGACGTGATAGGGATTTGTGAAGGTCCCTCTGACTTGGCGGAAAGGCATGATAAGTATGTCTATGGCTAAACTGGTTTTCGTGGATACATGGGCCTGGTTGGCTTTGGCTAATCGGAGGGATTCAAACCATAAACGTGCTGTTAAAGAATATAAAGAAATAAAAAGAGAGGGGTATAGACTGGTTACCTCCGATTACGTGCTTGATGAGGTGATAACAGCTCTCTTTAGAAATGTTGTTTTCATTACTGCAGTTCGATTTATAGAGGCTTTACATTCGATGATAAAAAACGACCTGTTAGAGTTAGAGAGAATCACAGAGGAAAAATTTAGAATCGCTTGGTAGCTGAGGAAAAAACTGCAAGATAAACCAAGTATTTCATTTACAGATTTAACATCCTTTGTCTTGATGCAAGAGTTGGAAATAACCAAGGCTTTCACCGGCGATGCTGATTTTGAGAAAGTGAATCTAGGATTCGAGATAATACCAAAATAAATGTGCTGGTACTGTGCGGTTTGGCAGGTGTTCATGATTTGATTGTGAATATTAGTCTCCCTTGATACTGTTAATTTATACATAAGAACTGACTTGTAGCAACTTAAGGTTCGGGATCAAGAACACATCACACAACGAATCTGGCAACTACTAGAAGAAAAAGAGAGAGTCTGCTCCTATGAAGTCTGCTCCGACTTTGAAAAGACAAAAACCGAAGTTGTCAGGAACGGACACATCGATAGCGGTCGACAATATTACCTCCGCAGAGCCTGCAGCAAAGTATTCATAGCAACCAAGGGAACCTCCTTCTACCACCTCAAAACCATTAAAAAAGTATCAAAAAAGTATTACCACAATCTTAAAGAACAGGGGGAGCCCCAGGCCCAGGGATCAACGTAAACTTTTAACCCAAGGTTTTTCGCTTCTTGGATAAGTTTGGTGACGTTGGGGTGCCAGAACCAGGCGTCGAATTCTGACCAACCTAGGAGGACGGCGTTGCAGCCGTGTTCGATCATCTCCTCAAAGTCTTGGACTGCTCGGTCTGGGTACATGACGCCGTAGTAGGCGACACCGGTTTCTTCTACGCTCATTTTGCTTCCCTCGATACAGGATTTTTCTTCTTTTTCATATAAAAGTTTAGGCTCTTCTGTCTTAACTAACCGATTGATACATTAAAAATTCTTTTTTTCGATTTGTTTTTGAAGAGTTGAGGGAAAAGGGTACCGGTACGGGTGGCTGGTATGGTTCATTAATCATGATCTCGATTTGTGAGTGTAGGCTTTAATTCTTAAGACAAGGCTGCCTAGTTTGTTTTTCTAAAGGCCTGATAAAGTAGGTATGTTTTTTGTATGGGGTGTATGTATTCTTGTTTTTTGGCTACTGGTAAAGAAGATGTTATGTTCCATTTTTCCCGATTTCAAGACTTAATATGGAAGTTTCGTAAAACACTTCCAAATAATCAAACACCAAAGATGTATAACTGCTACATTGTGCCTTTTCTAAAAGCCGAAACAGTTATATAACATGCTTGAGCCTTAGGGCATGTTGCCTTATGGAGTTCGGGAAACGTGTTATTGTAGCATCGGTTTTGTTGGGCGTATCTCTATATATTTTGTTGCCCTCTCCCGAGGAAGTAATTATTCATCCTGCTTTGGGGATACTCTTGTCACAGATTTTCGGTTTTCCCTACCTTTCCGGAATTCTTCTATCGGTCATCATATATCGCGTAATAGGCGTTGGATGCCTTCTATGTGCTTTACTTTTGGGTGGGAGACCCATATACCAAAAACTAAAAACTCGCCTCAAAAGAACTGAGAGTGAGGAACCCGTGACTCAAACCCGCTGAAAAACATACTGTCCGGGAGATGTATTTCCGCCTTTCAAAAGCAGACCTTACCCTGCGCTTTGATAGTTTTTTTAAGAACTAGGCTACTTACATACTCCCCGCCCTGAAGTTCTACACGAACTCGATTTTTGGAATGCGGCTTTCAATCGCTATTATATTTGATCCACAAGGTTTTTTTGGAGCAGGAGGTGTGTATGAGTCACCCAGAAATATTCTAAGGAAAATCTCAGGGCTTGATTTTGTTGAGAGGGGTAGAATCAGAGAATATTCCTTCTGCCGTGCAGCTGGTGGAGGTGTGAGAGCAGCTTACCCTAATCTAGCGCATTTTGCCGGTACGGAAAGAATTGAAGAAGCAAAGACAACGGGAGCAAAAGCGCTGGTAACATGTTGCCCATTCTGCGAATTAAATTTCGCTAAAAATATTGAAGAAAAAAAAGAAAAAATTAAACTTCACGATTTAATAGAGCTTGTTCTAAGAGTGATGGAAAAAAAGGGTACGAGTTAGAGATAGAGAGATGGATTCTCTCTATTCCTCTTTTTGTTTACCTAGTTGAACTGCTCATCGAAATCTTAAACTGAACCTCGAGTTTTTACCCTTAGATATAAGGCAATGGCGATTACTCCGACAATTGTGGCTCCGATTGGAATAGAAATCCATAACATGGTATTGTTTGTTTTTGTACTAGAGAAAATCAAAGCTGGAAGTAGTTGCATTAATGGTTTTCCCAAATTGAAGGAACTCTGCGACTCGGTAAAGTTGTAATTGGGGGCTTGGATTAATTGTGCCTTGATTGGAATTTTACCCTGTGTAAGACCTGTGGTGTTAAAGGTCAATGTGGCGATGCCGTTTATATCGGTATTATTGTATCCGAGTGTGATCCACCCGCCTGTATATATTGAGAATTGAATTGTGGCATTGTACATGTTACGCCCATCACTGTCGGTTAGCCTTATCCTGATGGTTACGTTCTGGTTTGGATCGACGTAACCCAGGCGATCTATGGTTATTTGTGCTGGCTTCTGATTATTTTGAAGTGTAGGGTCTCCGAATAGGTTGGTTCCCTCGGTAAAGTCCTGCCAGTACAGATTGTGTCCCATATCATTGCCGGATGGGAAGGGACTGGTAAAGGATTGAGTGTAACCTAGGCTGTGCATGTGTTTCCAAGCATCTCCAATGCAATATCCAGTGAATAAATCATAGAAGGTGTCGTGGGTGCCATACCAAAAGCCTCCCGAGCGTGCACAGGCTATGGATACTTGCCCTTCGGTGTTTCCGAATATGTAATAGCCTGCCAGATAGTTTGGAGCCGTATAGTCTCCTGTATAGCAGCAGAATAAATTGTAAAATGTCATATTCTTAGATGTCGAATTTATTTCCAAATAATCTGACCAGTTATAGACTCCTATCTGATTTTCCTCAAAAGTATGCCAGTTTGAAAGTGAATGTACACAGGTCCATAACCATTCATAATCTGCCGTAAGGTTAGTTAAGTATATTGACCGGTTTGTTTGTGTTTCTTGATCGAACAAGACTCTATTTGAGCTATTGTACAATCTTGCAAAGCATTGATCTATTTGACTTGAATATATTGTCATTGACCCCCAACTGTCATCCACCCACAGTAGTCCTTTTTGTGCTCCTCTGGAACCTACATTTCTCACTTGGTGGTTTCTCGTGAAAAAGTCGATGTAATATGCGATTTCATTTCCGGATAAGGAACTCGCATCTATTCTGGAAACCCAGATTTCTGGACCTATGTTTCCACTCATGGTGTCCATGACTCCGTCTAGGTCAGAATCACTGAAAACGCAGTCCAAGTCCATGTAGTAATAGTCCCACACGAACTGGTAATTTGTTGGGGGAGAATAATAACTGTGATTATATGTGAATTGGGGGGCTCTGCCTACCAAAATGGCTCCGCGCAGTCCAAAATTCTGATAGGTGTTGTTTAGAAAATTACGAATTGACGCATTTTTAACTCTAAGAGGCGGGCCTCCGTCTCCCACG
>DXJA01000200.1 GCA_019056875.1 Candidatus Jordarchaeum madagascarense | reverse complement strand
GGCTTAAACCATCAAAAACACATCGAAGAATGCAAAACCACTAATTGTGCAACACAGCACCTCTCTGCCCTTCAAGGAGTTAGTATCTCCACTCTAGCTGGTTCAAGTTGATTATCCCTCCAGTAAACTCTTCATTTCCTTGAGCTCTCCGGTGATGTGCTCAACGACCAGCCGCTCTACTCATAGTAAAAAGATATATCACCCAAAAAACTAAAAGAATTTTTGAGCGTTTTCGGACTTCTAACAAACTATATTAGAATTTGTGACTGTAGACTGCCACAGTTAACTTGGCGTCACCAATCATAGAAATTGAAAAACGTTTAAATTCGTCTGATTTAAATAATGTCTAAGCCAAGATGCTTCATTTAATATCATAAAGGAGGAGGATCTATATGGGTGCCTCATCTGAGAAGAACAAGAAAATCGTAAGCGAGTTTTACGACATGGCTTTAAATCAAAAAAAGCCAGAAGAGGCGGTATCAAAATACATGGGCGAGATATACCGCCAGCACAACCCAACTGCGGGCGATGGTGCTGAAGCATTCATTAATTTTGTGAAAGGTTTCGTGAAGCAGTACCCCGCGCTGCATTTAGACTTCAAAAGATTCATTGCTGAGGGAGACCTGGTTGTTGTTCATTCCCACTTGAAGTTGAACCCGGCGGACCGCGGTACCGCTGTTATAGACATATTCCGCCTTAACAAGGGAAAGGTTGTCAAACACTGGGACGTTCAGCAGCAGGTACCTGAAAAGTCTGCCAACAAAAACACAATGTTCCAGTGTGAACCGTGGCTACGCGCACGAAGCGCAAGTTAAGTAAAATGATTGATTTATAGAGGAGAATAATAGGGAGGAGTACCTGTATGAAAGCAGTACGAATTGAAAAATATGGAAATATTGATGTAATTGAAATAAAAGAGATGGATAAGCCACATCCTGCTAAAGGCCAAGTGCAAATCGAGGTACATGCCTCAAGCATCAACCCCGTGGACTGGAAGATCAGGGAAGGCCACCTGACTCAGATATTTCCAACCAAGCTGCCGATAACGCTTGGCCTTGATTTAGCGGGCGTGATAACCGAAGTAGGTGAGGGTGTAACCCACGTAAGAGTTGGAGATAAAGTGTACGGCCAAGCCAGCGTATGGGCGGGAGGAAGCGGCTCATTTGCCGAATACGCTACAACACCAGCGGGAACGGTGGCAAAAATGCCTAAAAATCTCAGCTTCACGGAAGCCGCCGCCATAGTACTTACCGGCACAAGCGCTGTGGAAGCACTCAACGAGAACATGAAGCTGAAGCGCAATCAAAAAATTCTCATTCACGGCGGTGCCGGCGGCATTGGCACAATCGCAATCCAGATCGCAAAACACATCGGTGCACACGTAACCACAACAGCAACCAGCGACGGCATCAAATACGTTAAGCAACTTGGAGCCGATGAAGTGATCGACTATAAAACCCAAGCATTCGACGAGAAAGTGTCAAACTACGATGCGGTCTACGATACGGTAGGCGGCGAAACCTACACCAAATCTTTCAAGGTTCTTAAAAAGGGCGGCATCATTGTTTCAATGCTTATGCCGCCAGACACCAAGCTTATGAAGCAATATGGCGTTACTGCAATATTGCTGATGACGCAAGTAACCACCAAATTCCTTGATGCACTGACGAAACTTGTCGAGGATGGAGTCGTAAAGGTGCATATCGAAAAGACATATCCCCTAAGCCAAATCAAAGAAGCCTTTAAGGCAAAAGAAACCGAAGAGGTACACGGCAAAATTGCAATCGAAGTAAAGAAGTAATTTTAACTTAACACCATTCACTACTCATGCTTTTGCTATCGCTATAACCCCTTCCACTTCAGACTTGCTCCAAAGCAAAAACAATTTCACACGCCCACTAAAGATAGTGTCAACTTGGTTTACTTGGAGGGGTTCTCCTGTTTTTTTATGCTGCGAATAATTTTCAAGAGATGGAGGCCTCCTTCGGAGGTTATTCTATTTTCCTTGAGTTTATACTTTGGGTTCAAGTTGAGCCTACGCGACGTCTGCGGGCTTCTCTCGGAGGAGTAGGGGCTCCTGAGGAGCTACGAGGCGGTGTGCCAGTGGGTGCAGAGGACTAACCGCGCAACCCGGCGCTACTTCTCGAAGCCCCTAAAAAGGGTGCGCTGGATCATCCTGGACGAGTCCCGGGTGCGGGTGGGCGGGGAGTGGGTTTGGCTCTGGGTGGCCCTGGACCCGGTGAGGCGTACTGTTCTGGAGGTCTACCTCTCGAAGGCTCGCAACGGGCTGGTAGTGGCGAGCTTCATGAAGAAACTCAGGGAAAAATACGGCTGGGAAGTGGTTTTCATAACCGACGGCGGGAAATGGTACCCCGTGGGCCGCCCAGAATGTGGGAGCCCGCTGGGTGTGACTCAAAGGCGGGGTCAGAAGCTACGTAGAACGCTAGTTCCGCACCATAAAAGACCGCCTGCGAGTGTTCAACTGCGCCTTCCCCAAGAGCAACCGGCGACTCGAAAACGCCCTGACCTTCACCCGGTTCTACGCTTTCTACTACAACCACGCAAGACTCCACCAGCCTCTTAAATAAAACACACCCATCCCATCAAGAAAAGACACCCGCATCCAAAGACTACAAAAGGCGCTCGAGGTGAAAAAAACCTCAAGTTGACAATATCCTAAAATTTAACATTAAGTTAATATAATTAATCAAATAATATGAGACTAATTTTTACTCTATTAAAAGAATTTTGGGTGTTTCTTATGGGTGGTTATGTATCGGAAATATTTGGTTTCCCACCTACAAATAAAGATAAAGAAACTAGTTTTTTTAGATATAACTTTCTCTGCCCTTTCCAACAAGATTCTAATGGGTTTTTGGAATGTGATCCTATTAACAAGAAGTCTAATTTGACCGATAAAGATGGAAACTTGCTTTTACCTCATCAAACAGGGGCATGCTCTGTTTTACACAAATTTAGAGGTTATCCAGAAAAAATTCCAGTAATAATATGTCCATTCAGGTTCTTGGAAAAAACTGAGAGTGGTAAAATAAAAATATACGAGTATATTACAAATAGATTTTTTACTAGAAAACAGGGGAATATAGTTTGTGTACCAGAAATTGGTTTAGGCAGTTATGGGAGAGCTGATTGGATACTGTGCGAAATTAGAAAGATAAGAAGAGATTCCGAAATCTTAGATTATGCTCTTGTAGAGTTTCAAGCAGACGCTACTACCAATACAAGAGAATTAGTATTATGTGTTAAAGACTTCTTTGATGGTAAAGGTATTACAAAAGAGGTATATACTTATGGGCTTAACTCAAAAGCTTCAATTAAAGGCGGTTCTCTCCAAATGATAGATAAGGGATTTCTTTTCGAAAAATTTAGCAAAAGGTCAATTTGGGTTATTCAAAATACATTATTTCATGTTTTATGTACGATATTTGGTATAGAAATGAGAGATTGTACAAAAAGAGATCCACCTCAAGAAGACACATTGATTTTTGTTGTTACATACTTGGAATACAATAAAAAT
>DXJA01000199.1 GCA_019056875.1 Candidatus Jordarchaeum madagascarense | reverse complement strand
TAAAAACTGTATTCTTCTTAAATATGAAGACTACCCCTATAACAGCGGGATATTATCAAAACCGTTGAAGCACGGGCTAACCAAGGATAACCATATCAATTATATGTACTGCATAAGATAATTTAAAGTCCACTATGAATATCATAAACTGTAGAAATATATAAATTCAAAACAAATTATCTGGTTCATATCTTACATAGAAACTATTAATGCGGGATTGTTATGGGAGATTTTCTACTGTATATGGGTTGTATGTCCCCTTATCGTAGACCGAATATAGTAACCACCACGAAGAACATTTTGGACAAGTGTAAAGTTGATTACGATCTTTTGAGCGATGAGCCCTGTTGCGGAGGCTTTCTCTTCAGAACTGGACAATTAGAAGCTGCGAAGGAAAGGGTGCGCAAAAATTTTGAATACCTAAAATCTAATGGTGTTGAGAAGATTGTAACCTTCTGTCCGGGGTGCTACAGAGCGTTCACCTGTGATTACCCTAGTGTCGAACCAGAGTTTAACATAGAGATTGAATACATTTCGAAGACCCTGAAGAATTTGATAGATTCTGGAAAACTGGTTTTGAAAAATTCTTTCCCAATAAAGGTAACCTATCACGATCCTTGCCACTTGGCAAGACACTGCGGCGTGTATGATGAACCCCGAGAAATCATTAAGGCTATACCGGGCGTAGAATTCTTTGATTTGATTAGATCTAGAGAGGATGCGAAGTGCTGTGGAGCCGGTGGGGGTGTAATGTCCGCCTACCGTGAAAACACCGAGAGATCAAGCGAAAAGCGGATAAATGATGTCATACGACAGCAGGGAAAGGTTCTGATCACTACCTGCCCCTTCTGCAATCTCTCATTGGCCAACGCGGCGGAGCGTATGAAAGTTGATGTTCAGGTGCTGGACTTGCCAGAAATTGTGTGGAAAGCCATTAGTTGAGGTGTTTTAGAATGTCTAAGGAAAACCATGAATATGTTTCAGAAAGGATAAAGAAAGCGGTTTCAAATAAGCCGGTAATGGATTTCTTTGAGTTCGGATTGAATTTCAAGTACGAGCAGATAATGAAGAAGATGCCTCTCCTCAAAAAACTGAGTGCCAAGTACCGGCAAATCAAAGAATACTCCATAGAAAACTTGGATGATCTTGTGAAAATCGCCAAAGAAAACCTTGAGAAAAATAATAATCAAGTCTTTCTCGCCAAAACAGCGGAAGATGCCAAAAAATACGTGTTAAAGGAGACAGAGGGCGTTGACCTAATAACAAAATCCAAATCCAACACCGCCAAGGAGTGTGGCATAATAAAAGCCCTTGAAGAAAGGGGAACAACGGTGATTGAAACCGATCTTGGAGACCGAATAATACAGCTCAGCGGCGAAGAGCCAAGTCTTCCGATAGGTCCCGGAGTACATGTGCCTCTGGCAAGGGTTGCAGAAATTTTCAGCAAAGATGTAGGATACAAGGTGGAGCCGGATTTTGATCCTATACGTGTTGCTTCTCGTAAGAATATGCGTGAAAAAATGTTACAAGGCAAAGTCTGCCTTACAGGAGCCAACGCTATCGGAGCAGAGGATGGAATAATTGGACTGATTGAGAATGAGGGAAACATTAGTTTGATAACACGCCTAGCGGATAAGCACATAGCGGTTGCTGGAATAGATAAGATTGTGCCCGACTGGGAGAGTGCAACTTCCGTTATTAAGGCTATGGAGGCTTATCTTGACATTTGTGGCAGTTACACATCCTTCATAAAGGGGCCTTCAAGAACAGCGGACCTCCAAGGGATAAACGTGTTAGGTATGCATGGGGCACAGGAAGTTCACGTAATTCTGGTTGATGATTGGAGAACCAGAGCTAAAAAAGCCGGATTCGAAGAACTACTCTACTGCACCAATTGTAGCGCCTGCTTCTTTGCCTGCACAGCAGTGTTGAGTGGTGGACTCGCTTATGGTTCCGAGGTAATCAAAGGAGGCATAGGCATTGTACGGAGCGCATTCACGGACGGCATCGAGGCGGCGGTGAAAAACGGGCTATTCATGTGTATTGGATGTAAAGCTTGCACTGAATTATGTCCGGGCAGAATAGACACTGGGAGTATGATTGAAAGACTAAGAGCGATGGCGATAGAACAAGGCTTCGGAGTCCCAGCCCATCTTAAAATAGCCGAAAATATGGAGAAATACGAGAACCCATTCGGCGAACCCCACGAGCAAAAGACACAATGGATGAAAGCAAATAAATAAGACTCCTCTTTTTTTATCTTTTTTATTTGAAAAACACAGCTTGTTTTAATAATAATTGATGTTCATAAACACCTCGCCTTTAAAAAAAGAATCTTGGGAGGTGAAAGGTATCTGCTACTATATCACAGCCACTCTGCCGAAGAAAGTAAAGATGGAAAACATCAGACCGGTTCTTTACAAGTATTGGATGGATTTTCTACCTCAGGACTGCCCAGAAGAACTTCTTGAGAAGAGGAGCAACAATGTTTGTTTCCGGCCCATAGAACATCACTGTTACTGTGACACTACTCTGGAAATTTTAAACCGTAGAGGCGGTGTACTGACTAAGAAAGATCTTAAGAGGCTTAAAAAGAACCCTGAGATGAATGAAGAAAGGATAGCAAGAATAGCTGAACAAAGAATGCAGGAACTGGAAAACGCGGCCGAGACGGTACAGTGGTTTGAGTTCCTGCGAGAGTTCTTAAGGTGTGGGGAAGTTTTTCATATAGGACTCTTTATTCATTGGGCATCTGATTCTCTAGTAATTAATGAAACTAAGAGGTTTAAGAAAGAGGATATTACAAAAGAATTGCTCCTCAATATGGAACAGGATGTTTTGTACGAATTCATGATGGAAGTTCAATATTGAACATATCTTTAAGCATCCGCAAAGAATTATTCATTTTTTGCAGCATATCTCGGTTTGTGAAAAATACTATAGACAAAAACAACATATACTATATCTCTAAAAGAATTATGTGTTAAGAACATTAACCATGTTAACAAGATTAATCATAATAAATGAAATTAATAACTCAAGCAAATTTTTACTGAGATAGTTAATCATTAATTCTCAAAATCACAAATCACAAATCAATTTTCCTTTGGAGGTGTAGAAAATGAATTACAAACACATAATTGTCGAAAAAATTGATGGTGTAGCAAAAATAACCATGAATCGTCCTGAAAGATTGAATGCTTTAATGGCGGAAATGAATGATGAAATTACTTCTGCTCTTAGAGATCTGGATCAGGATAATAGTGTTAGAGTTGTGATTCTCACCGGTGCGGGTCGTGCCTTTAGTGCTGGTGGAGACATAAACCAGATGCAAGAGAAATATTATATAATGGATGCCTTAGAACTCAGAAGAGTTCTGCAGAAAGGGGTTAAAACAATAGTTTCAACCATTTGGAACATGGAAAAACCGATTATCGCCGCGGTGAATGGGGTAGCTACTGGGGCCGCTTGCAATATAGCATTTGCCTGCGATCTTGTGTTCGCTTCTGAAAATGCTCGCTTCGGAGAGGTTTTTATCAGAGTGGGGCTGGGACCGGATGGAGGCGGGAGCTATCTGCTGCCCAGATTGGTGGGTATACATAAGGCTAAGGAATTATTCTTTACTGGTAGAATTTTTGACGCGAAGGAGGCAGAGCATCTAGGTCTAGTAAACCGAGTTGTTCCCCCAGAAGAGTTGGAATCAAATGTAATGGATTTCGCAAAAGGTTTGGCACAAAGACCGACAAGAGCATTAGGTGTTGCAAAGAAAGCGGTGAATGAAGCTCTGAACCTGAGCATGGAACAGGCATTAGACTACGAAATGACCCTTCAAAGTCTATGTTTCCAAACTGAGGAAAATAAAGAGCTTGTAAAAGAATTTTTGGAGAAGAAAAAGAAGAAAGACTAGCAAAAAAATAATAAAAATAAAAACCGAGTAGACTTGTGACGTATTCCTATTCGAACAGATCCTTTTGGGTTTTTCTCATCTGTTTTGCACTTTCCGCTGCAACTTTATCTTCCGCTTCAAGCGTTCTAGACTTTAATTCTTTAAGTTCATTCATCAGAGCACCTTGGATGGATTTAGCTCTTCCTGGAGCCATGGGCGCTGCGGCTACTTGTTTTTGATACCCTTCTATAAGATCCTCAGCTTTTTCTTGGTCTCCCTTGTAGGCGGCTCTTCCTGCTTGTTGCACTCTCATGGCTGCTGAAATTTCTGGCTCATATGTTTTTACGTAATCATCCTCATCCTTAGCTTTCTTAACGGTTTTTGAAATCACTCGCAGATGCTTTCTTCCTTCCGAGTCAATGTACTGGATCTGTGCTTGGATCGGGATTTCTTCCTCTTTAATTTCTTTTGGTGCTTCCATTTCAAAGTAAATTTCTCTATCCGCCGTTACTCCTCCTAGCCGAACGGGCTCTTCCGGTTTCAAAGCCTCGGAAGCCGTTCCGGTAGCGTCTACTAGCTTTAGGCTGGGCGGAGTAAACATTTGCACCTCAACATTCCGAGCTATGTACCCTTTACCTCGAATGTCTGCGAACGTTCTTTCTATTTCGTCCATAGTTACGTAGTAAACATCTCCACCAGTTTCTAATGCTAGGTCTCCTAGGGTCTTTAATGCTAGTCGACTCTCTGTGCCCTCTTCGCGTACACCAACTACGTCCACTATTATATTTCCATAATTACAGCTCCCCGCTAGTTCTTTGTAAAATCCTTTTCCTGCAGTACTTGGACTTTCAAGGCCTCCGAATCCCACGTTTGCAAGACCATCGGTTAGTAAGAGTAATCTTCCTCCACTTCTCATTTTGAGAAGGGTGTATCCTCCTAGGAGGCCGGGACCCAGTGCGGTCATATCCATGGATTGAAGTTTAGATATGGCTTTTAACCATTTGTCAGCGTTTTTCTCTATGGGTTCAAAATTGTATTTTGCATGGCTGAATATTTCGGCAATCTTCTGCTGAGAGTAAATATCATCTCCTCCAATAGATAGAACATTTTTACCGTTGGAGTCAATGAGATAGACACTGGATTCAAAGGCGATTAAGCCGAAATTGCTAAGTGGAGCATTCACCTTAAGGTCCTTTATTGTTTCCGCTAGGCTTCTTTTCACCGCTTCCAGTTTTCCTCCGGACATTGAACCTGATATATCTATTACTGCCACGATGTTATCTCCGGTCAATTCTGGCCTTGTGGTCTTAATCTCTATAGCTTCTTCAATTATGAAATCCACATCATCCACAAGATGGGTAGGTAAATCCTTGGGGTCAACAACGTTCACCGCGCCGCAAAAAACGCACTTAAAATGCGTGCCGATTTTTGGATCCTTTAGGATTTTAGATGGATCTGTTAAGACTCCACCGCATTTTTGACACTGGATAGGCTTTCCCGTAATGACCTGTTTTGGCTTTCCCAAATCCTCAAAAGATAGGGAAGCTACATACGGCAAATCTTCTTTGATAGTTTTTCTTCCCAAAACTCTATTAAAAGATGTTTTAAACATTTCACAATTCTCCAATCATCTTCAATTCTTAATAAACACCTGTTAAATTTAAAAAATTGAAATTTACTTACTAATTATCTCGACAATGTTAAATTTGT
>DXJA01000019.1 GCA_019056875.1 Candidatus Jordarchaeum madagascarense | reverse complement strand
TATGAAGGCTCCTTTTGGCGAAAGGAGGAATAAACGGGGAGAGCGAAAAACACACGCATAAGCCACTCGAAGTCAATCCGAAGGCGTTCTCCAAGCGATTTGCACGAAATACTTTTTACGCCCTAAATATTTTTAGTGTTAATTTAGAATTAGCATTGCGTCCTTTTTTTTTACTTTAGAGTCAAATTAATTACTTTTTGAAATTTAATTATTAACTTTATATCACTAACCTAATATAGAAGATTAAATAAAAAATAGAACTAATTCTTACCGCAGAAAAAGAAGGTGAGAGATTGTCAAGGGTAGCGTTACTTATCGGAACAATTGGAGGAATAGTGGGAACAATTACCGCAGCCATGGGGGGTATATGGGTTTTAATCTATAACATCCTTCTAAAGGAGATATACAATTACCTATTGTATATACAAATAATCCTCAGTAAAATATTTCCTATTCCACCGGCGGATCCTTGGCCACAAAGCTATTCTGGTCCCTGGCCACTCCCGATTTTCCCGTCTTGGCCTTTGTTCGGCGCATCATCGTCTATACTGGCTATGCTTTTCATTGTGACCGGCATTCTCATCGGTATCGGTTTCTACGGTACCTACAAAATTGGCGGAGGAGCCATGAGTGTAGTGGGCCTTATCTCCAGCATTATCGGGAGCACATTGGGAGCTCTGATTATCATTAATGGAAATACAACGATAGGAAGCATGTCCGCAAGCATGATGTTAGGAATGACTTATGTATCAGCTTTCTCAGTGCCTACACCAAATTTTACTCTAATCTGGGTAGGTTACATAGTACTAGGGTTTACCTTTATAATACTTGGTGCGGCTAGTTTAAAGATACGATACATGACCGAAAAACCCAAGGAGGCACAAACAGCAGGAGTAGTGAGCATCCTAGGCGCAATATTTTTTATGGGAAGCCTTTTCATGGAGGGTACCGTTTTACTTTTCGGCTGCGGACTAATGTCAATAGCTTTCATATTTTGGACTATAGTTTTCTACTCCTCCAGATACATATAATCTTTGGGAAAGATACCGAACAAAACATTCTTTTCTCTTTTTTTATCCAATCCCTAGCAATTATTAAAATTTCAATAATTATTTTCAAAAATAGGTATCATATCTTCTCTTATCGGTGATTTCCTCCCAGCGGTATAGGGAGTAATGGTAACCAATCTCATCGGTTACCCTCCACCTTCTCCCACAAGTATTACATTTGCAAAAGTATTCGGTGAAATATTCCTCCCTGTGTACAATCTCTCTCATAATTGAAATAAATCCCTCTACCTGCTCAACTCTAGGATTGAACCTTTCACCGAATCCAGACTGGACTTCGTACAAGTCACATCTACATTTTGCCCCCTGCTCGATGTTTTCAAGTATTTCTATGTTCCTATCCACGGTCCACCGATAATCTCTTAACCCCTTATGAGCAGGCAACTGGTTCCTAATTTCCCTCATTTTAGGTAAATACCTGGGATCAGCTTTTAACCCCAGTATGTCAGCAGCCATTTGAGTATGAATCACATCACCTGAAGCTAACAATTTTAAAAGTATTTCAAAAGACTCCGCTTCATTAGATTCTAAGAGCCCCCTATACACCCGTTCTCTTTCGCCGTGATCCTTAATCCTGAGAATCTCATTTGCCCTTTCTCGTACGGTTTTTTCCATTTGCTTTCCCTTAGTAAAATCAGTAAGGCAAGTTTAAAATATTAATTATTTTATCGCTTTTCAATAAAAATTCCAGTTTTATGACTTGACTTTTATCCAAAGCCATTTTTAGGGTTTAATTTTTATCCCATTTCTTTAAGAATTCCTCTGCCTTCTTTCTAGTCTTTGGACTCTCGCTGTTTAATTGTTTCTTAACAAATTCTATGATCCTCTTCTTATTATCCGCTTCTTCAAAGTACTCACTGAATGCCTCTATGGCACCGGCTTTTATTAATTCCTTGCGATGGGGGGCGTGATGAGTCTCATCTATACCTAGTAGCCTGTTTGTTATCTCGGTTCGTAGTTTTGGTTTGGCCTTGGCAATCTTTCCAGAGTTACCTGCAAGCTGTGCAGCCGGAATCACGCTCTTATCGTCGAGTAGACTGTAATACTGGTCAAATATTTTCTCGAACCTGTTTTCGGTATCAGCACTTGTAAGATTTGGTATGATGTTGACTGCAATGTTCTTGTGGTAAGTATTATCACTACTTAAGAGTTTAACAAAGAAGTCCCATTTGGGAATTAACACTTCGGGATGCTCTTCGCTTATGAGCAATAAGACCTTAAAACTGTTATACCTTATTGTATCCTTCTTAGACAAAATTCCTTCAAATAATTCTGAAAATACTTTTTCATCCTTCAATGCCTTTTTAGCAAAGCTTTCCACATCAACACTTTTTTTATCCAAATCATCCAACATGTTATTTTACCCCTTTAGCATTTGAACAGGTGTGGTTTGCAACTTAATAAAGCTCTAGCAGAGTAGTACATGCTATAGTATGCCTCGCTTATAGACGGTTAAACTTTTGGTTCCCAAATAGTACCTGCGCCGAGGACCAGAACATCTGTTTCAAAAATTTTCTCTTCAAATTCCATTTGAAACGCCTCGCACAACAGATGCTAACCAGATATCTTTATGTGGTCTTAATTGGACATAAATCTTTTTATGGAGATATTATACACGTCGAAGAAGGCTAAACGATTAGCTGGCGTTCATACAAAAACCACTCCGCGTTGGGACAGAGAGGGAAAAATCAGAGTGGCCAGAACCCGTCGGTAGAAGACTGGTTCCCGTGATTCCCTCAAGCGCCCCACAACCACATACCTGCCTCCTTCGAAATATTAAATAGTAATAAGTATCAATAAGTGTCGGAGGTGCTTGAAATAGCAAAAGCCACCATTAAAGGTGAATTTAGTGGAATAGTGAGTCGCAAAAATATAAGTTATGTATGTTCTCACCAAATTTATACAATAAGTTTTATGGTGAAATTAGATCAAAAAATTAAAGGCGTTCCAGAAGAAATAACAGTTAGCAGTAGTAAAGGCCGTTGGGAACAACCTACCCGTATGATTATTCAAGAGGGAGATGAGCTACTTATCGCGGGAGAAATAAAGAAAATTAAACTAAGAGACTGGGGAGTTGATGTTTATCTACTGTAGGCAGATCACATATTTAATAGAACCACTAATTATGGTTTTTAATATAAAACTGTAAAAAACTAGAGTTATTAAATTATGGAGGATTATTAGTACAGAAGCTGCGTTAGTTGATTTATATTGTCTAGTTTTTCTAGTCCCAGCACGAGGTTCATGGTTTCGGTGATTTTTTCTTCGGGAAGGACGTAGCTTGCGCATATTTCGTATTTTTTCTTGAGTTCCTCTAATCCTGCTGTGGGCATTCCGTCTTTTGTGAATTCTTTTCCGTCCTTGGTCTTCACTTTAAATCTTGATATCGCGGCTCCTAGTCCATATGGAACAAGTTTGTCAACTTCTGGGTCGACTTATTAAAATAAAATCTGAAAACATAGTACTAAAAAGATTTTGGTAAACGATGTTAGCTTCTCTAATTCAACTCATAACAACAAAAAATCTAAGCGTTAACAGCTCGCACTCCATGAACAAAAATAAGCCCCTCCTGCCCAACATCTCGTCCCTGATCATAATCATCAGCCCAATAACACGACACATTCCAACCAGCCCTTGCAAAGAAAGATGGGGCAGCTTCTTTATCAAGACCCCATTTAAAGTACCTGGTAAAGGGGCTCACTTGAACCTCCGCAAGTATAGGAACGCAAATATCCACGAAGATTTGACTATCTCCTGCACTAATCTCAGCTGCCTTCGCAAGTAGAGCGGCAACCACTTCTTGCTCCATATAGTAGACAAGACCCTCTAACACCCAGAAAGTGGGAATATCACTAGAAAATCCGCTTTTTATCAGACGGGATACCCAATCCATGTCGGAAAGGTCCGCGGATACACGCACCAGACCACATAAGGGTTGTTCACCTTGTAAAATCTCCTCTTTGTAGCGGTTCACGTTGGGAAAATCGACCTCGAAAATGGTATGTGTATTTGTTTGAAGGGACTTGAATCGATATGCACGGGTGTCCAAACCTGCACCTAAAAGAACAATCTGCGATTTCGCAATTGTGTTGCACCAAGCTGTTAACAAATTTTTTTCAATGTAATATGAAAGTACGAGTGGATAATCCATTTCGGTGTAGCGCCTGTGATTGTCGAAATATGAGGTCAAGTCGCCTGCGAGGCGTTCTGCGAGAGGATCCACGATAAGGGGGTGATTAGATTTACTTTCTGTAGCACGGTAGTGGGCCATGAGGCGGGCAGTGAAAGGCACAGCGACGTCCTTATCATCGAGATTCTGCCCTTTGTGTGACTGTGTCTGTGTCCTATCAATCTCAATTAATTTTTTTTCCTTCATTCTCTTACGCTCATTTATAACTACCTTGACTTGTTCAACCGAATCTACTTCGCCAATTTCCTCCTTCACTATTTGCACCAGTGATCGTAAAATGGCGAATTTCCCAACGTTTTGTGTTTTTAGGCTCTCCTCATGTAAGGATGTACCAGAGAATTGCCACGGCTCTAACCCTTTCGCTGCACAGTAAACAAGCTGTAGAATTGCTTTGAGAGTCCCCAAAATATGTGCTTCTTCTTCAGATGATCTTCTGTGGGTCTTAAGCTCCAATGAGAGAGGGTCTTTTAGCAGTCTAGGGGAAATAAGCCCTACGGAGGCAGGATCTCTAAATCCTTTTACAATCCTCACCAAAGAATGTTTCACCCTCTTTACAAAGTCAAGATAAGCAGACAAACCTTCATCAGGATCTTGCTTGTAAGCTTCAACGATTCCCTCAACCTCAGGTATGATCTTCTTCGTCAACTTTGCTGCAAAGGCTTGTATTTCAGGATCCATTATCATCACTCAGATATCTCTTCTTACCGCGGCTTAGCATTTTTTAAATATTTTTCCCTTCATGATCATAAAGTTGTAATAATTCTAAATTAAAATTGTTATAATAAGAGAAAAAAAAGAAAAAATGAAATAGAGATATAATCCCAGGCTATTCAGCTACCCACTTTTTAGGAGCCTTAACCGGCTTAGGTGCCTTGGGTGGTGGCTTAGGTGCTTTAGGCGTCTTAGGTGTTTTAGGTGGCCCACTTTTTGGGTGTTCTGCCGCACCCCTACGCTTAAGCCACCAATAGCCGATGACTCCTGCTACTAGTGCTACTGCCAGAGTCCCTCCCATTATGAGAGGTACACTAGCCCCGGTACCAGACTGTGAGAGTAAAAGAATCATTAGGAGCGGGGGGGAAATACCTGTTTCAAGTTGCCCAATTCTGAAGTAAATACCCAAACCACTAAGATCCTGACTTTGGCTCTCCCAAACTACCACAAAAGAACCATCAGGGAAACAGCAGACCGAAGTATAACTTTGATGATGGCTGGTATAATTATTCACTCGGATGTCACCCGTCAGACTGTTGCCTGAAGAGTCAAAGATCTTAGCGTAAATATCCTCGTCACCGGTCTGATCACTATGCCAAGCTACTAATAAGGAGCCATCCGGGCGGAAGCAGACAGAAGCACATACTTGAGTGTTTGTTGTATTAGTATTCAACCTGATGTCGTCAGTGGTGCTGACTCCGTTAGAGTTGAAGAGTTTTAAGTACACGTCCCAGTCTCCGGTCTGCACACCATGCCAAGCTACTACGAAGCCGCCATAGAAGCAGCAGACAGAAGGATAGACTTGACTGCCTGTGGTGTTGGTGTTCACCAAGATGTCGCCAGTCTGGTTGTGACCCGTGGAGTTGAAGAGCTTAGCGTAAATACCAGGAGAGTCTTCCTGACCCCCGCCACTCCAAGACACTACAAAGGACCCGTCTGCGAAACAGCAAACAGAAGGATTACTCTGACCAGCTGCGGTGTAATTATTCACCCTGATTTCGTCGATGGTACTATGGCGATGTAGATTCGTTCGATTTTTTAGGTTTTGT
>DXJA01000198.1 GCA_019056875.1 Candidatus Jordarchaeum madagascarense | reverse complement strand
GAAAAGAAAGAAATAAAGAAAAACCCTGCAAATAATTTTTTGAATATACTATAATACACTGGTTTAAACCATGTTACATACAACAGACTAGACAAGTTTTGAAGGTCTTTAGGTCTAGTATTTTGTTACCTATTTTTGAGAAATTTTATTATTTTTCTTCGTTGAAACTATTTTTGAAAGCGAATTTTTCTAGGGGCAGTCTTTCTGGTCTCTTCGTTTCTGACTGTTTCTGGTAATCTGAGAGAATCGGACTTATGGTTTTTGAATGTTTACCAATAATTACTAATGTTATGACTCTCATATCTTCGGGAATATTAAGCACTTTTTTGACTTGTTCCTCATCGTATCCTGCTATGGGATGTGCCACAAGTCCTAACTCGGTGGCTCTCAATATGATAAATGCTGTGGCCATTCCTGTGTCAAATAGATAGTATATTCTTGGTTTGATAATGCAGTCAAGTTCTTCTTTGCTAAATACTGCAATTATCATGGAACTCGCTTTTGCCCATTCATTGCCTTTGGATAAACAATCCTGAACCTTTTTTAGCATTTTAGGTTCATATACGAAAACAAATCTCCAGGGTTGATTGTTAAAACACGAAGGAGTTAATTGAGCGCTTTCAGCCAAATCCTTAACTAATTCTTCCGTAATTTCTAGGGGCTCTAGTGAGCGATAAGCCCTTCTCACATTTATTGCTTGTTTTACATCCATAATACCTTCTCCTAGATTATAAAATTTAACTAAATAAAAAATCGGATTACAGAAAAACTTTTTGACTTACACCCATTTACAATTATAAATCTTATTCTTAATCATCCTAATGGCGTTTAAAATTATGAGAAATCTTATTAATACAACTCCTACCTATCAATTTCATAACTCAAATTATGAAAGAATAATGTGGAGGAGGTTCAATATGGTTAAACTTGGTGAAAGTAGGCTGTTAAAACTGGTGGTAAGTGTTATCATCGCTCTGTTTGCAGGGATTATCGGATCGGTTTTTACCACTGCCTCGATTCCAATTTGGTACAATTTTCTGATAAAGCCGCCCTTCAACCCACCTAGCTGGCTTTTCAGCCCCGTTTGGACCATTCTTTATATTTTGATAGGTACATCCGCTTATTTGGTATGGATGGTTGGCTGGGAGAATAAGGAAGTAAAAATTGCTTTATCGGTGTACGGCGTCCAACTAGTTTTGAATACCCTTTGGTCAATACTGTTCTTCGGATTACAATCCCCATTCTTGGGATTCTTGGGAATTGTACCGCTCTGGATATCTATAGTGCTTACAATTCTGCTATTTTACAGAGTTTCCAAAAAAGCAGCCTACCTACTGATTCCATACATTCTCTGGGTAAGTTTTGCAGCAATTCTCAATTTCACAGTATGGCAGCTTAATCCTTGGCCTTACGGACAACTAATTATAAATTTCATGATTTTCCAAGGACTAGCGACACTGTGAAAGTACATATCTGTCTACATGTAAAAGAGTAAATTCTTCGAACAAATTTACAAAAAATCCTATAGTATCAAAGGAGAGCGCAAAAACCACTTAATCTCTTTTTTTATTGTTACTTTTTAGCGCATATTATACCTAATATTGGAGGCACTATTTCTTCTATAGCGGTTACAGTGTAGCCAGCCTCTTCAAAAAACTCCTTAAGAGTGTAAACATATATGGGGTAATCTGTTTTCTTGTACCTCTCCATTGTGCCTTTCAAATCTTCCCTTTTTTTCTTAACCGAGAACTTCTCAAGTAGATAATTAATTAATTTTATTGCTCTCTCCCTTTCTTTAACCGGGTCAAAGAAAAACATCATATCCCCAATAACAACTCTTCCCCCCGGATTAAGCAGTTTATACCAATCCTCTGTTACGGTTCTGTTAACTTAATGTTGATGAATTAAACATTAAAATCTTTTTTTTATCATCTCCATTTATTCAGAATTAACAGCTTGGAATTTGGTCGCTTTTTGTATAATAAATTTCCAACTTTCAACTTATCTAACAATTAAACATGAAAAGAATATTAGTTAGTCTCCCAGATGGTACATCGAAAATTATTGAGAAGAAGCTAAAGGGGAAGCTCGGTGATAAAGAGTCAGAATTGGTTAGAAACATTGTTATTGCTTACTTATCTGAAAAAGGCTATTTTGGAGAGGAGAAATAGTATGGCTAATAAGGAGATTAAAGAGTTAAGAGAATACATAGAAACACTTGAGAATATGTTCTCCGCATTAGTTGATGTTCTAGAAAAGAAAAAAATAGTTTCTGATAAAGAGCTTGATGAGCAAATAAAGAAGAGAATTAAAGAGAATAAGAGATTAAAGAAATTTGAAGATCTTTGATTAACATCGCGATTAAGAGAAGTTCCGAACGAAGAGAGGAATTTGGGTGAAGCGAGGTGCAACTGAGCGTAACCTCTTAATCGCTGTTATATTCTCCGAAGGATAAAAGTTTAGTGCAACGTTCCGAAGGAAAATTTTTAAGTTCGGGCTGGCTTTTTGTAAATACAGTCATATTTTAGAAGGTCTATTTATATTTTAGTAAACGGAAAAGCCCTTTAGATGGTTTGTAAATCTTGTCAGGAAATTTTTCGACAAGTTTCCAGACGCATCCGTTGACAGTTTTCGGATGAAAAGTGGGATCTGATGCCTTAATCTTTGAAAGTAGTTCTGACCAGCGCAGACCTTCTGGATGCTTCTCAAGTAATTCAAATGCTTTTGCGTATATACGTTCAGTGACTTTGGATGATTGCATACTTGGTTTTGGTGTTTTTATCATACTAACGCTATTTATTATTCTAT
>DXJA01000197.1 GCA_019056875.1 Candidatus Jordarchaeum madagascarense | reverse complement strand
GGTTGAAGCCTAACCCTTTTTTTCAGGAATTTGCCCTCTCCAAATTTACCCCAAATCCCAAAAATGCACTAAAAACTTTTTATGCCCAATATTTATTATTGAAAACATTTTTTGCTAGTATAAAAATTTGAATTTATTGTTTTGGCTTTTCTGCGGTTATTATTCCCATTACTGGAGATAGTATCTCCTCGATTCTTTTTACCTTGAATCCCGCTTGTTCGAAATAATTCTTGAGATCATAAACATTAGCGGGGTGATCTCTTTTCTTTAGTTCTTCTATTTGCTCCCCCAGAGGCTTTTTTGGATCCCCTAGTCTCTGTACTATTTCTCGGATTAGTTTTTCTTTTCTCTCCGGGTCTTTTCTGTGATCGAAAAACCACATATGGTCTCCTAGAACTACTCTTCCTCCGGGTTTCAAGATTTTATACCATGATTTTATTGCTTCTTGTTTTTCTTCATCGTACAAGTGGTGAAAAGCAAGATTACTGACAATCAAATCCACCTCTTCACTACAATTAGGTTCAGAAAAACTACCATAGCCGAAGTCAACATTCTTAATATTAGATTTCAACGCCTTTTCTTTAGCCACCTGCAGCATTTTCACAGAAATGTCCCTTGCATACACCTTATTAACCTTGGGGGAGAGCTTGAAACTTAACGCGCCTGTTCCTGTGCCTAAATCTAAAACAATATCTGTCTTCTTAGGTTTCGCTAATTCTACGATTCTTTCGATGGTATCCGAATAACCATTAACCTGAACGATATAATTATCATAATTGGGTGCCAAACTATTAAACCTTTTAAGAATACTATCTTTATCCATATTTCAAAGCTTTACATCCTGATATTATATTATTTATTCCATCGCAATAACATTGAACAAAAAATGGGTAAAATTGATTGGGTAAAATTGATAAGGTTAAAAAACACGCTAAACTGTATAAAAAAAAGTGTTACCTAATTATTGGGAAGATACTAAGAGATGATATAAACTCTTTCCATTTTCTCATTGAATATCTTACGTGCCTTTATAATCATGATTCTTGGATTAAAATGTTGGAGGATAGTTGAATGAGAGCTGTGGTTGTTACTCCTCCTGAGAGGAATTCTGTTCAGTTAATGGAGATACATGAACCAGAACCTAAAGAAAATGAAGCTCTGCTAAAAATTTTGAAGGTTGGGATTGATGCTACCGATAGAGAAATCAATGATGGCTATTACGGCCAACCCCCCGAAGGATCCCCTTATCTGGTACTGGGACATGAGGCGGTGGGGATTGTAGAGGAAATAGGAGGGAATGTGAAGAGTGTTTCAGTCGGTGACATTGTGGTGCCAACTGTTAGGAGACCTTGTGTAGAAAACTGTGTAAATTGCAGAATGGGGGAGGTGGATATGTGTACCACCGGGACCTTTTCCGAGCATGGGATTCTTAAACTGCATGGGTTCGCTTCTGATTACGCAGTATCGGATGCAGACTATCTGGTTAAGGTTCCCGAAGAGATAAAAGAGGAGGCGATTTTCCTAGAACCGTTAAGCATTGTGGAGAAAGGTCTCTCTCAAATATTTAAAATTCAGGAAAGACTGGTTTGGGAACGAGAAGATGCTCTAGTTGTGGGAGCCGATCCTCCAGGCTTGCTGGCCACCATAGTTCTTCGATTAAGAGGTTTTAATGTACTCAACATGTCACGAAACCGTGTGGAAAGCACCAAGGCTAAGATTGTGAGAGATGTTGGGGGAGAATATCTGGATGAAAGAGTAAATTTGTTCAACACATTAGATAAGAAATTTGATATGGTAATTGAGGCTTCCGGGGCAGCTTCAGCCGCTTTGGAAGCCTGTGGAATGACGAAACAAAACGGTATAGTTTGCTTCTTGGGGCTCTACCGGGAAATTCAGGAGTGTGAAGATTTCGGAAAAGTGTTCAGTAATATGACGTTAGGAAACAGGGCGGCATTTGGATCAGTGAGTTCTAACAAAAAACATTTTGAAATGGGCATAAAAGACCTGCTTGAAATAAAGAAAAAGTATCCCAAAGTAATGACGAAACTCGTATCAAGAGAGCTTACACCAGAAAAAGTAACCTTAGGTTTCAAAAGCGACTTTGAAGAAATTAAAACCATAATCAATTTCCAAAAAAAGTAAAATCAACCGTTATAAATCACAACAATCTAATGATTCATTCTTCATAAACTCTTAAAAATTTTTATAACTCTTCATCTTCTGCTAGTTCTGCTATTTTTGCGAGTTTCTCTTTCAATTTATCTCTTTTCTCTTTCATAACATATTTTACTTCATGTAAGTAAAGTATGTCCGTTCTAGTAATTAACCCAATCATCTTTAATTCGTCATTCGGATCCACCACAATTAAACGATCCACACCATGTTGAATCATCTTATCCAATGCGGCGTGAACCGTCTCATCAGGACCAATTGTCACATAATCCCTAATGGCAACATCTCTGACTAAGTCTTCACCCTTTCTATCCAGCATTTCCTCGGTCACATCATTGAAGTCTATGACTCCCACTAACTTACCATCTTCCACAACTGGAAAACCCATGTGATGGTATTTCTCCATTAGTTCTAGAACCTGAAAGACCGTCATATTAATGTTAACCGTCATTACATCGGTAACCATAATATCCTTAACCTTGGTGTAATCAAGCACATCCCCACGTCTCTTTGCAATAAAGTCTATGCCTCTGCGGCGAAGTTTCATAGTATAGATATCCTCCCTCATGATTACCCGGCTCAGAATATAGCTAGCGGCACAAGCTATCATAAGGGGCAGAATCAAATAGTAGTCATAAGTCATCTCAAAAATCATGACAATAACAGTCAATGGAGCTCTCCCAGCAGCAGCAAATAGAGCAGCGCTACCCACTAAAGCATACGCCATAGGATTAAAACCAAAATAAGGATGTAATGGTGGACCGAGAGCTCCAAGTGTACTATCCAAGTAGGCAAACACTGGTTCAAAAGGTCCCAGTATTCTTCCAAACAAAAGAAAATGAATAGCCAGACCGAAAGCCCCTCCAAACATGGCACCAATAAATAAGGATGGTGCGAAAACTCCTCCACTCCCTCCACTACCCAAAGTAAGCGGAGTAGTAATCATCTTCAGTAATCCTAAAATCAGAAGTAGTCCCAAGCCTATTCCCCCCGCAAAAACTTGTTCCATTACTTGGTATCCGCCTCCCATAACTTGTGGAAATACTACGATCACGAGCCCGACACCAAGGCCTCCAAGAACTGGCTTAAAGTACGGAGAAACCTTGATTCGGTCAAATATATCCGATATCCAATAAAAAATTTTAACCCAAAAAACACTCAACACCGCTAATAAAAGACCCAAAATAAGAAAGAAAACCAGTTCCCAAGAGTTCGACAAAACAAACGGAGTCAACTGTAATATGGACTGTTCACCCAAAACCACTCTGCTCACTGCAGTCGCAACAACTGAAGAGAGCACCACCGGGATTACCGCAATGGCTTCTATTCCCCCATAAATAACCTCCAAAGCGAAAAGCACCCCACCTATGGGAGCATTGAACAAAGCACTTATACCAGCAGCTACCCCACAGACCACCAGAAGTCTAGTGTAGCGACCGTTTAACTTGAAACGGCTCCCAAAAATTGAACTAAGGCCGGCGGAAATATGTGCAATGGGTCCCTCAACTCCCGCGCTTCCGCCTGAGCCAATCGTCAAAGCTGAAGCCAGCATCTTAACAAAGGGTACTCTTGCCCTAATTTTTCCCTCTCTCAAAGCCACCGCTTCCATCACCTCAGGCATACCAGAGCCCCTAGCTTCACTTGCATATCTTGTAACAAGACCACCAACTAACAAACCTCCCAGAGCAGGCATAAAAACGATAAATGGCCAACCCAAATAATCAGGTATGGTTGCGAACCAGTCCACAAAAATATCGGTTAGATACCTAAACGCGACCGCACTCACTCCGCCAATAATTCCAATAATTCCTGAGAGCACAATAACCAAAATTCGTACCCGAATAAGCTCATGGGAAAATGTTTTAAAGTCTTTCTTCCATTCCGACAAGTTTCTTGAAAAAATTTTTCTGAAGCTAAACTTGATCCGCATTTCCACACACCTTGGCATTAGCAACACTAATTTTGCTTGTACCAGAAGCTCACTATTACAACTTGTATACAAATCTTTAGAATTAACCTATGATACTGTAACTTTAATATTTTGCTGAGAAGGAATAAATAATAAAGAAAGAATATGTTTAAAATGGATTCGTTGAAAAGCAAAAGGAGTTCTCATCTATGCCAGATAAATGGCGGCTTTTATGGGCTTCTGGCCTTGATGGGCCGGATATAGTGGCGTATCCTATGACTGCAATAGAAGGAAAAATACTTGGAATCAGCCCTAATACCTTCCTTCTCTCAGGCTTCTCAAAGTACTCTATTAGCATTGGGAGATACCAGGATTTGGATCTAGCTATTGATTACGCTAAGGCAGAGCAGAGAGATGTCGATGTCGTGCGGAGGCCAATCGGTGGAGGAGTGATTCTTATCGATCCAGTGGGTAGTAGAGGATTAGGTCTGACCGTGGATAGGGATTTTTTCCCCAGTCTAGACGCTGCTTTCCGCAAGGTGGGAGACGCTATCACCGAGGGCTACAAAAAATTGGGAGTTAAGGATGCCTGGTACAAGTATGCCGGAGATGTCATGGTGGGCAACCGGAAAATAACGGGGTTCGGTTTCACAGAAATTGAAAAGATTATGGTTATGCAGTGTATAATTTCGCTAAAAGATCTTGACTTCAGACACTTCGCGGACGTTATACAACTGCATCCTGAGAAGTTTCGAGACAAGAGAATAAAAGAGCTGTCAGAAATTTTAACCAGTGTAGAAACTGAAATCGGTAGCATTCCTAGTAATGAGGAATTTAAAACTGCGTTCGAAGAAAGCTTTCAAGAAGTGTTGGGCGTAGAATTCGAAGAAGGGGGAATACTTGACGCCGAAAGAGAGATATACCAGAAGTGGCGTGACTACGCAACCTCTCCCGAAAATAAGTTTGCTTTCTCGAGTATGGCGAGGTTTCCCAAATTGAAAAAGTTATTAAATAAGGGTTATAAATTTGTTTTCGCGAAAAACAGAAAAGATAGGGAAGTGGTTGTGCACATTTTAATAAATCCTGACGGAAAAATAGAAGACGTAATGTTTTCAGGGGACTTCTATTGCAGACCAGAAAATTACCTCAAAGAACTGGAGAACTCACTAAAAGGAATGGACCCAACAGACGAAACAGAAGTGCACTCAAAAGTGTTGAATATCTTTAATCGTCCTGATTGGGAAATACCCCTGGTAGCGCCAGAAGACATTGTAAAACCTATTATTGAAGCCGCTAAAAGAATATAACCCTTCAATAAAATTTAAATAATGAAAAAAGAGAACTAGGAGAAACAATAGTTTATGAGGTTGGTGATTATTTTTGTCTCGTGTTGGTTCTGATTTAACAAAAGTTGAAAAATGGCTAAAGAATATGAAGTTAAAAGGCATAGCGAAAGATGAAGAAAAATCGATGCTTATGGTTTCCTTCAGCTTATCAGAAAAAGTGTTTTTGGTTCAAACACATGTAAGTGAGGATTGGATAAATATAAAGGCGCTAGTCGCTATTACAACGGATATTTCACAGGTTGAAAGGGGAAACCTCTACTATGCTTGTCTGTTCGCAAACTTCACCCTGCATGAAGTAACTTTCAGTGCCGACCAGAGCGGAAATATATGGGTTGAGGCTGATATGCCAATAGATACTATTGAAGATAACTTCATAGTAGAATTCAGGTCTGTAGTGA
>DXJA01000196.1 GCA_019056875.1 Candidatus Jordarchaeum madagascarense | reverse complement strand
GATGTTAAAAAACTCAAATTTTTAATTTGACAACCCATTTGACATACAGAAATAAGTGACCTTAAACCTTTTTTTCCAAAAATCCTCTAACTAGGTTTCTGACTCTTTCCAATTTATTTGCTGATAAACTTCGACAGCCTGGCTTAAAAGGTCCCTGAAATACTTCTCCCCTATTTTATTACCCTTTCCTAATCCAGGACAATCTGGTGTGGCCTTGAACACAAATAAGTCGCCCTCTCGCTCAATCCAGAAAGGATAACACCTACATATTAGGGGTCGTAATTCATATATTTTACAAGTCTTATCTTCCTCAAGAAAAACACATTTCTCATCAACCATTTTCATAAGAAACGCGAAAGGATAACAGCCTTCAATTGTCTCTGCGAATTCCGCTCTTTTAAGAGAGAGATTTTTCTCTATCCTCAATATGTCAGGGTCACTGAGTAGTATCTTTCTCCCTCTTAGTTCGGTGTGTCTACAACATCGGGAGCATCTTTGACACTGAAACCTAATATCTTTAGGAAACTCCATAACTTTATTCAACTTGGACACGATTCAACTTTATATTTTGGACAAGCCTTAAATCACTTAAATCTATCCATTTATAATAAAATATTCTGTGAGAAATAAGGGTCTGCTAAACTAGTATTTTTAGGGATTGAGAGAAATGTCCGATGGGGAAGAATTCAGAGACCTCGGCCCAATATTCGAACCGAAATCGGTGGCTCTAATCGGGGCTTCAAATAATCCTCTTAAGTGGGGGTGGGTCATTCTCTCAAATATTCTATCTCACGGTTATGTCGGAAGTGTTTATCCTGTTAACCCTAAAGAAGACGATATATTAGGTTTGAAGACCTATAAAACCATTTTCGAAATTACTGAGAAAATAGACTTGGCAATCGTGGTGAGACCAGCCGAGAACGTTCCACAACACATCGAAGAATGTGTTGAAAAAGAAGTCAAATCCGCCATAGTATTAGCCGGCGGATTCCGGGAAACCGGTAAAGAGGGGGAAGAGCTAGAAAGAGAAGTGGTGGAAATTGCCCGCAAGGGAAATTTACTTGTCGTGGGACCAAACACTATGGGCGTCTACAGTGCACCAGTAAGTCTTCTAGCCATAATGAGTCCCATAAGCGTTGTGAAGGGTGAGGTTTCATTCATCTCCATGAGCGGAAACATCGGAGTCAACCTGCTCTCCATGGGCAGCACGGAAAACATGGGATTCAACAAGTTTGTAAGCATAGGAAACCAAGCAGACGTCACACTGGAAGAGTACCTAAAATATTTCGGCGAAGACCCGGAAACCAAAATCATCATCATCTACATAGAAGGCCTACGCAAAGGAAAAAAATTCATGGAAGTGGCGGAGGAAATCACGCCAAAAAAGCCCATCATAGTTCTGAAGGCTGGGAGATCCGCCGCAGGAGCTAAGGCCGCCCGGTCACACAGCGGAGCACTGGCTGGTTCAAATATGATATATGATGCGGTCTTCAAACAGGCAGGAGTCATTAAAGTATCAACCATTAATGGAATGCTCGAACTTGCCAAGGCCTTCATTCATCTGCCACTGCCCAAGGGTAACCGGGTAGGCATAGTCAGTTGGGGAGGCGGATACGGCGTGGTTGCCGCAGACGCATGTGAAGAAGCGGGGCTCGTAACTCCCAATATCCAGGAAAAAACAATACAAGAACTTGATAAGATGCTCCCAGCATACTGGAGTAAGGGAAACCCCGTAGACCTCGTAGGAACCCTGGACCGCAGCATCCAGCCCAAAAGCCTAGAAGCAATCATCAAAGACGAGAACATCGACGCCATCATTGCCTCAGGATTCCTAATCGGAGGCAGCGGCATTAAATTCGCATCCCCCGAAGCCTTAAAAAAAGGCATAACCATCACCGAAAGGGGTGTAAAACTAGAGGAAGGAGGCATCTCCATGGAAGTGTTGGCACAGAAATGGATGCGCAGCTCAGATGAGCAAAACATGAACAAGATAAATGAGCTGGTGGAAAAGTACCAGAAACCAATCATAGCAGTAACCCTAACATCCGACACCAAAGCCATACCCAAAGCCTGGGAAAAAAACACCGTAGTATACCCCACCCTAGAAGTAGCAGCAGAAGCCCTAGCCAAAATGTACGAATATAAACAATACTTAGAAAAGAAAAAAGAACAGTAATATAACAACAATAAGTTAAGTATAACATTTTTCTATATGCACTTATTTGGTTTGAAAAAAATAAAAAAAGGAGGGTTTTATGCTCTGCGTCTCCACAGGACAATCGTAGCCGCCACCGCTAGGATGGCAACAATTCCTCCTCCCACCAACAAATAGAAGGTGAACTGCTGGCTCTGAAGAGAAAAATTTTGGAGGAATATGAGTAACGGTAGTGCTGGTGGCAGTATCGGTGCTTGAGGTATCCATGTGGAACCAGTTACGCCTCCGACCGTGCAGTTGTTGATGACCACGTTCGCCATATTTGGATAATTAGATTGTGCCGAAACACTATATAGATTGGATGGAGCCGACGCATTCCCAGTACAAGTCAAGGTTGCTGAATCCCTCACAAAAATACTGGACATTATTGCTGATGTTATGTTAGATAGGCTTGCGCTGCTCTGATCACACACGCGCAAATTAGAATTCATAGGTAAAGTTATGTTCGTCCCGCTAAGTGTAGAGGTGTCGTACAAACGAGACGTTTCATCGAAAGTTGTGTCAATCGCGTTGAGCGTAGTAGAATCGTGTGTATAAACTAGGTTTATAGTACTGTTCTGAGTGTTTAGGTTTGCTTTATTGTGAAGATAAACTGTGGTGACACCTAGAGAACTTAGAGTAGAATTGGTAATGGTGGCGGTGTGCGTGCCCACGACAGCTATAGAGATTGGATACGGGGCACTTACAGGGATCCCATCCCAAGTAGTAGTTTTAACATAGGAACCCCCGATAACATCATTGATAACCTCCATGTTGCCAGTACTCTTTACAGCATAACCAATAGTGGTCATTGTCGAAGAACTAATGTTCATAACAGAGAGGTCATAACTGTAGACGCTAGCCGGTGCTCCACCAGTTGCACTCACATTCACAATGTCAACAACCGAGGAATCACGGCTTACTACCCGGAAACCTGAACTAACACCAGTGAAATTAACATTTTCTACATCTAACGTAGATTGATCATACGTGTAGATGGACATAGCTTCAGCTAAACCTAGAGACATGTTACCGTTCTTAATTGTTGCTGACGCATCGTCATACAGAGAAATTGAAACTGAGTTACTGCTATTTACGTTCTGTAAAATGAGATGTGCAGTAGCAAAATTAAGTAGACTTGGATGTTTCTTAATTGGTTAAACGGCGATTGAAATGAAACAATCCAAGCCTACGAG
>DXJA01000195.1 GCA_019056875.1 Candidatus Jordarchaeum madagascarense | reverse complement strand
TCACCACACAAAGGGATGCTAAAAAACGCATCAAACCCAAAAAAACTTAACCCCAGAATCGAACGAAACTACATCGCCGAGGCAATAGATTCAATACGAGAAATTTCCTGAAAATCGGCACTATACGGGGATTTAATGAAAAAGTGAGGGGACACGACTGCCACCAGTAACACACTGCCGAGAGAAAATCTCTCAACGGTTCTACAAGAGCGCCGAGGAGGGGCGCAATGACAAAGTACCCAAATATTGGAAAAAAAGTAGATGAAATCACTCAAAAAAACTATGATAAAGAACAAAAAGCTCATTCTCAGCCTCGTAATTATTGCTTCACTAACTGGACTACTCACAGCATCACTCCTACAGTCACAGCCCACACTATCACCATTCCCACCAATAGTAACACAAGCAACACAGACGACAAAGCAACCAACCATAGCAAACCTCGAAACAGAAATGATGCTTATTTCTCCTTCTGCCTTGGAAAATTTGACAGAAGTATATGCGCAGGGCCAATTCAATGAGAGCTTCTTCGACCTGAGCCAGCCAACCGGAGTAATAAATATCGCCACATATACTAGTGTTTTAATGGTGCACACTTCTGAAGAAGGTCTAAATTCCTCAGCACCACACAACATGGGAGCAGGTATAATGGGCATGTTTGGTTCTATGCTTAGTACGCCCTACCTGACGCCCTACCTGTTTTGGAACGAATCCGGAGGCTATGTATCTGTTATGATTTACGGTTCTGGAACTAGCGCGGTTCAAAACTGTAACAGTGCCCTGGAGCAGCTTTTCAACGAGCTCCAATCAAAACTATTAGCCACATGGGATATAAGTATTCAAAAAGTATACAACCTAACAATGGTCAGTTCACCCGAACAAACCGTAGGTCTTCTGATTTTTAACAGTCTTAATAGTTCAGCTGAGGTATCAGGCGTTTTGGAAAGTCTTATTCCCGATAGCACTTTCGCGAAGAACATGGCTCAGAAGGACTCACTAAGCAAACTTATTCAAGTCGGAGATCTGGCATTAAATAATTCAGGGGTTTGGGAATTTGACGGCGCGGCGATTGTTGGTGCAGTCATCGAGGGATTGATAGGAAAGAGCGGTGCCAGCTACACTTTCAGCACCAGAAACCTGCTACAACCAACAGGCAACATCACATCACAAGCACCAATGGCTTTTATCGGCATCCTTCTTCCAACCACTAGCAATATTACCGACTATTATCCCTCAACTGGCATGTTCCCGGCATTCATCAGTGTAGTGAACATGTTACCTAGCGTCACTTTGTCTTTTATGGGGCCTCTTAATGTTGAGGATGTCAATGTTACATACTCTCTTGGAAACGGTGTTCCCTACGTGGTTGCAGAGTACGATATGACCGATTGGAACATGGACCCCGGTGAAACAGCGAACCTCACCCTCACACTGAAAAACGTGGGAACAGCCACAGCCTACAACGTAGTCCCACATATGTATATCATGGACGATAATGTTATGTACTTTACAGACACTGGTACCGGAGAGTCTCCTCCCAAGGGGCCTTTCGATTTATCCCCCGGGGCTAGTGTGGTCATTGACTACAACGTCACCGCCAACCTCATCGGAGCCACAGTTGTTTCGTTGCAGTACATGTATTATCGTCAACTATTCGGGATAATGTCATACAGCTTTAGCACAAGTTTTCAGGTTCATGTGGGCCTTGATTGGCCTCTAGTAGTGTTCTCCACAGATTGTTCCGATTGGGTGGTAAGCCCTGGAGAAACGGTTTCAATATACCTTACTGCAAGAAACGTAGGCACCCAACCAGTATCCAACGTTACCTCTCCCATCATCCCTGTCTTTGGGCCAGTTATCGACTCGAATGTGACCCTGCCTGAAACGGGGCAACCCTGGATGCTCGGAGACATATCTGCTGGCGGATCCATCACAGCGAACGTAACCTCAGAGGTTGACTTCGTTACCTTTCACATAGGTGGAATAATAACACAAACGATGGTAATAGGCCCGGTGCCAATGATGGTGTCTATTTATTTGCCCCTGACTCTTCCTGGTGTTCGCCCCTCTACCGCTGCTCATCTGGAGTTCGAGAAGTATCCTGGGCAGATAAGCTTTAGTGTTGACGAAGAGTTTACGGTGAGTGTCAAGGTCAAGAATCTGGGTAGCGACACCGAATTTGTGAACATTACAGACTGGGTTCCTTCGGAGTACTTTGAAGTTTCCGAGGGCAACACTAACCTGGCTATCTATCTTGACAGCAACTGTTCGGCGACCCTGGTCTACAAGCTCAAAGCCACAAGTGCAGGCACCATAAAACTGCCCCCACCCACCATCTTACTTAACTACAGCTTAGCTTATTACACCAATAACATAATCGGCTCACCGCTCACCAAGTGTGCGAACAACACCGCGTACGTAACCTCAAGTGACTACCTCCTAAACATTGTTGAAGAAGCCAACATCGAACTCATAGGCTCACTCACCCCATCGGTACAGATTGACACGGCAGGCGACCCCACACCACCCAGCGTTCCAACCACATTCCAGCCCATAGACTACGTTCACGTCACCGCCAACGCATCGCTAACCGACGTTACACTTGTGTTCCACTATCAGGAGGGTGCAGTTCCCCCAGCAGATGAATCATTACTGGTGATTTACCGCTGGAACGGTACAGCCTGGGAAAGCCTCCCATGCACAGTTGACACCGTAGAAAACACAGTCACCGCACAGCTCTCCACACTTTCCCACTACGCACTGGGTCTTCCCACGGAAGAGTTGCCACCCACAGTCAATATCACCTATCCCCCAGATGGGGGTATGCTTGATACTGGTAGTTTCGATGTGGCGTGGAGTAGCGATGACACGGACATAGCGTACTATCTGGTTACCATCGACAGCGAGTCGCCGGTCAATGTGGGGTTGGCCACCAGCCATCCGGTCAGCTTGGGTGATGGTGCCCACACTGTTAATGTTACTGCGGTCGACCTGGCCGGACTCTCCGGTTGGGATGTGGTGTTCTTTACCGTAGACGCCACTCCGCCTGTGGTGACCATAACAGCGCCCAGTCCAGATGAGGTGTTTAACACCAGCAGCGTGACTGTGAACTGGACGGTCACTGAGACCAACATCGACTACTTCATGTACCGGCTGGACGAAGGCGACTGGATCGACGTTGGATTAGCCGTCAGTCACACTTTCACCGGTCTTTCAAACGGTTCCCACACCGTGGAGATCAGGGCCTTCGACAAGGCCGGTCACAGTGACACCGACTCTATATCCTTCACAGTGAACCTACCCCCGACTCCGCCACTTGGCTTACTCCCGTTGCTGCTGATTTCGCTGAGTTTGATGCAGCAGCAAGGCATTCCACTAACCTATATTGCGATAGGTGTTGCTGCCATAGTGGCTATTGCGGCGGTCGGCGTGGGCGTGTGGTTGAGGAGAAGATAGCAACATTTATCCTAGTTAGACTAAACTAAAACCCTACCCCCCCTTTTTTTATTTCTCTAGTAACGAAAGGGTTCTGGATACTTGTTAAAAACTCGTTCTTATGTCAAGGTGCACATCTTTACCGGAATATAATAAACAACAACAAAATTACAACCTAACAATTCCAAAAATATTTCTAAAAGGCATTACCTAAATTCAAGCAAATTTTTACTATTGTTTCGTCTAGGACTATAAACACGAGTGAAGCGATTGGCGGTACTATTTTAACAGTTCTAAGAGTTCTTCGACGCTCAGATTTGCCTGTCTAAGAATGGATTTGAGAGTGCCTTTAGCTAGTTCTGGGTGATCCGGAACTACAACGATTAGAGTCCTATCATTCTTTTTCTTTAATCTTACGTGACTTCCCTTTCTCCCAACCACTTCAAAACCAATCTTGGTTAGAGCCTTTATTATTTTGCGTCCAGAAACTGCCGGAAGTTTCATCGTATTTAATCTACCTCTACTTCAATGAGGGTAACCAGAGGTCTTGTATCCATTTTTGGAATCTTAGCATCTTTATCCTCTAAATAAAGGTTTATGGCTTCCTTCAGATTTCTAATAGCTTCTTCTATGCTTCCCCCCTGGCTGGCTATGTCAAGCTCAGGGCAAAGGGCGACGTAGAACTTTTCTTCCTTAGTAATCACAGCTGAAAACTGCAACTTAATCACCTTTATCAAAATCAAAAAACTCAACCATAAAAATCTTTCTATTCTAGGCACCTCATAATTTCGCTTTTCACATCTGTTGCAAATGTCAAGGTTGTTTTGAATCATTGTTAATTAATGTTCGTAGAAGCCAGCCTTGGTTTTGTATCCCAGCTCTCCTTTTTTTACTTTTGTTCTGAGTAGTGGATTCGGTTCCAGTATGTAGTTTAGATTGTCGATTTTTCCGAATCTCTTTTTCAGCTTTTCGAGTTCCTCCACCACTTTGTCTATGCCCATTTGGTCGGCGAGTTCTAGTAAGCCTACGGGCATTAGGTATCCGATTTTCACCGCCTTGTCAACTTCTCCCACAGTTGCTACTCCGTCGTTTACGATTTGTGCCATTCTGTTTATTCCTACGAGCAATGACCAGTTGGGGTCGTACCTGTCCGCTATCTTTTCGCTCCAAGATTCGGGCTTTTTCCAAACCTTGTCGGGGTACTCGTAGAATCCTTTACCAGTGTCCACGCCGTTCTGCCCAGCTTTTATAAGCTCATCCCATATTGGCGAGACTTTAAACCCGGGTTCTCTCTGCTCTATGAACTTCTGTACTTGGTAAGTTGTCTTTAATCCCAGGAAATCGTTTAGGCCGAATGTGCCCATTGGTTGTCCTAGTTTGTAGTGGAAGGCGGAGTCTATCTCAGCTGGTGTGAACTCGCCTGCACTTACGAGCCAAGACACAAAGTTTAGCATCATTGTTACCGTTCTATTGGCTAGGAATCCCGGAACATCCTTTCTACATACCACGGGGTCCCGTTCTATTTTCTTCATGAGTTCTAGTGTGAGGTTCACGGTTTCGTCGCTGGTTTTGGCTCCGTATACCACCTCCACTAGCTTAATCCTTTGAGGTGGGTTGAAAAAGTGGGTGCCCACAATCTTGTCCGGTCTTTCGGTTCCTTTCTGAATTTCTGTTATGGGAAGGGCGCTGGTGTTGGTTGAGATTATCATGTCTTCTGGGACGAGTTTCTCAACTTCTCTGAAAACTTTCTGCTTGAGTTCAAGCTGTTCTGGAATTGTCTCAATAACGTACTGGGCATCTTTAACTGACTCTTTCAAATCCGTGAAGGGTTTTATTCGCTCCATGGTGGGCTCAATGCTGTTCTTTGGAAACTCTCCCTTCTCCGCATACCTTGTGAGAATGTACCTTATCCTACCAATATTTTTGTCAAGTATCTCCCGGTTCAAGTCCCTTAGATTAACCTGATACCCGGACATCGCAATAACCTGCGCGATTCCCAGACCCATGTGTCCTGCGCCAAGAACGGTAATAGTTTTAATATCCTCAACATTCATTCCAATCACAAACCTGCATCATTACACAAACCGAGGGTATAAAGACAAACCAACTTATTCGCAAGAAGAAATAATTTATCAATTTTAATAAACAAGTGTTTATCCACTATTTTGGAAAACAAGTTCTTCATGTGAAGATTTCATAAAAAAAATGGGGTGTTGGATTTTTAGTTTTTTTTAGAATTGCCCCGTAAAGAATTGAAAAGTGTTTCTTTTATTTATAGAATTTTTCTCCCGCTTTAGCCTTCTTTCTGAGTAGCGGGTGCGGATCAAGAAGTGCGTGTAGACCGTCTATTTTGCCGTATTTCTTGTCTAGTTCTTCGAGTTTCTTTACAACGTTGTCTAGTCCTTGGTTGTCGGCTAATTGCAGCATTCCGAAGGGCATGTTGAACCCTAGTTGAACCGCTTTGTCCACATCCTCCACACTGGCAACACCGTCAGCTACTATTTGAACGGCTCTGTTAATGGCAACCATGGCTGAACTCAGGGGATCAAATTTTTCCGCCTTTTCTTTGCTCCATTCCGGGGGAACCCGCCATGTTTTCTCCGGATACTCATAGAATCCCTTGCCTGTTTTTACGCCGAGCTGTTTTTTCTTAAATAACTCCTCAAGTATGGGGGCGACTTTGTATGGGGGTTCTTTTTCCTCGAAGAATTTCTGAACATGGTAGCCTACATCAATTCCTACGTAGTCCATGAGACCGAAGCTTCCCATTGGGTTGCCTAGTTTGAAGTGTGCGGTTGAGTCTATCTCTGCAGCTGTGTAGATTTTCTCGCTCACGAGCCAAGCTAGGAAGTTACCTGGAGGGTTCATAACTCGGTTTGCTAGGAATCCAGGAATGTCTTTCTTACAGTAAACGGGTTCTTTTCCCACTTTTTTTGCTAGTTGGTATGTGACTTCGGCTGTTTCCTTGCTGGTCTTGGGTTGGTATATGACTTCAACGAGCCTCATCATCTGTGGCGGGTTGAAGAAGTGCATTCCCACAACCTGGGCTGGCCTCTTGGTAGCATTAGCCATCTCTGTTATGGAAAGGGCGCTGGTGTTGGTTGCCAGTATGGCTTGCTTGGGAGCTGCCGCGTCTACCTCTTTGAAGGTGTCCTGCTTGAGCTTTAGGATTTCCGGGATAGCCTCTATCATAAAGTCGCAGTTCTTTACCGATTCCTTCAAATCAAGACTTGTGGTTATCCTTCCCATGGCAGCCTCTGCCACGTCCGCGGGTATTTTACCCTTTGATGCAAGCTTATCGAGACTCCACTTAATCTTGCCCACACCAGAATCAACGAATTCCTGCTTAATATCCCTTATAACAACGTTATAACCTGCAACAGCGCAGAGCTGGGCAATTCCGTGACCCATGGCCCCTGCACCAAGAACCGTTATGTTCTTGATATCTTCCAACTTCATTTCTCCATCACCAATTTATTTATAGTTAACATGCACGAATTGAAGGAATCCAACATATATACGTTTCGGAAACAAAAGCTCCAAAAAATATAATTTCTCAGCTTAAGCGGTCCAAAGTTATTGTTTAAAAATAATTTTCATAAAATTTAACTTCCAATCCTTACAAACACTAAAAAAGATTCACGAACCTTCAAGAGTGTATAAAACTCACACTCTCCTAAGCTACAATTACTAGGCAAAAATTGAACCTGCCAAAGCAACACCAAGCAAGTCGCCAACAATCAGTACCGTTGAAATGATCTGCAAACCCCGAGAAGTGCAAAAAACACGGACAAAAAATTTCCCTTAAATAAACATCTCAAGCTATAACTAGACACATCAACTCCCACATAACCAAAAATAGACACAAAAAATAGAAACCATTTAAACATTAAATTAAAAAAAGGAGGGAAAATGATTTTACTTTCAAAATAGTAGTGATTCCACCAGTTAATTGTATACCATGTGAACCCTTTGACTTGATTTTCTTAAAGCAAATATCTAATTAAGGCCCAGGAGGTCCGATAATAACAGAAATAAAATGCCATGCCATGTAACTGTTCAGCCACCAGTTAGGATTAAACGTATTAAGTAAAGCTGCTCCCCAGCTCAAAGGTGGGCCTGCCATCGAAACGAGCAATGTCCCCGCCCAATAATTAAGGATGCCACCGGGGGGTGGGTCGTAAAAACTCATGCCCAAATAGCTAGAAAAGAGCGTCTGGATGCCGCCAGCTATAGCCAACAACCCTGCCAATATCACTATAAAAACAATAATTACTGTTGAAACCACCACTAACATCTCAGATTGGTTTAGTATTTTAGACATAAACACATCTCCTCGACAAACACATATCGATTACTGCTAGAATATCCGTACTATAATCCATGCAAAGTAATTGTTTAGCCACCAGTTAGGATTGATCGCGTTAAGTAAAGTTGCTGCCCCGCTTAAAGGTGGACCTAGCGTCGATGTTAAGAGCTTGGAGATAATCATATACCTTATGATGCCCTCGGGAGGGTTGCCTGCATAACCAACCAGATCTATTCCTGATGCGGCCATGTGCAGTTGAATTGTCCCTGCGGCTACTAATAGCGCTGTGAACATCACTGTTATAATTATTATCACTAGTGAAACCACACAGAGCATTTGAATTCTTTCCATTGTTTCCCTCACCTTTTATATTTGGAATTTTGAGTTTTACTCTTTTGCTCCAATTTTTTTAACAATTTATATTTTGGTTAAACAAATATATAAAGTAATTTGTGATACTACAATCCCCATAGTTCTAAGCCATGAATGGGGGTACGTAGATTTGCTGTCAAATAGGGTTGATGAGTGTGAAGATTATTGGTATGCACTTTTATGGTGTGCTATGTGTCTACTGTGACAGCTAAAGATACTTCGAATTAAAAAGGACCACAACTTATAGTTTATAACACACTTTCATTCGGATAATTATAGTTTTATTTGATTTTAAGATTCCTAGAGCATCGAAAATGTAATTTCTGCGGTTGGAGTGGTTCAATTTTGAGTTATCTTAGATGTTTTACTATAATTATCTTAGGCAGTGCTGGTAGCCATTTTCCAAATAATATTGTAGATGAAGGCTATGCTCTCAGCCAGTGGTTTTATATTATTGTACAAAGCGATTATGGACACGATTTCGCCCCTATAAACACGCGGAAAAACCAGCATTAACTCCGCCTCGTCCACTACAGTGATTCTGAAGGGCGGCATCTGAAACTGCTGTGAAGCATCACCCAAAAGCTTCAAAACCCCGATTTCCCCAGATCCGAATAGGCTCCTCAACTCTTCCAGTGAAACTTCACCCAGACCCAAAAATTCTCCAGTAACTATTTTTGGTTTAACTCCCTTGTCTCGAATCCTTGGAAGAGTTTTTTGAAGCATCAGGTACTCACGCCGTAGCATAGCTCCACATATCATAAAGATGTTTTGCTTCGCATTATTAAGCATGTTAGAAAGTTTATCCACATAAGCCCCCACACTTTTCAATATGGTAACCTGTGCTTCTTCCTCAACCCAAGCTTCCTTATGCTCCTCATAAATAGTGCTTAATGAACTCTTCAACTCCCTAACCTTTGATCTGAGCCTCTCCTGTTCGAGAAGAATCTTGTTCTCAAGAGCTTTTGCCGGGTCGAGCACACTATAGACCTTGGGACGACCATAAAGCTGTACCTGCAGCCAGCCGTCTTGTGTTAGCTTTTCCAAAATTTCATAGACCTTGGGTCTTGAGTAGCCGGTGATTTTTGCCAATTTTCCCCCTGTACTACTACCCGATCGGATTAGAACAAGTAGAACTTCAACCTCAGCTTTGGTGTATCCCAGTCCCTCCAGTTGTTCAATAATTTTTGCCTCAGACATAAAAACCACTAGATTGTTGTCAATTAACTTTTTTACACTATATTCTTTAAAAAAAGATATGAATCTATCTAGAAAAATCGATGCATGTATACGAGTTTTTTAATGGGTTTAATAAAATTTGCTTTTCTCTTTTGCTGAATCATTTACTTCTTCCAGTGATTTGTAACCAAGTTTTTTGAAAAGGTTAAGATATTTTTCTTGTACCAGATTTCTACTCTCATTTCTGGCCTTTTCAAGATCACGGTAATATAGTTCCAAAACTTCGTCGGAGTAGGTTTCAAGCTCACACTTCAAATAAATTTTGAAGCCTAATAGTGAATCGTTTCTAAAAATGTGAGGATACTCTCTAAAGGTTTCCTCAGCCCAATTCGTTTCTACATCCACAATTTTGTCTATGAGCGGATTCAAGTTTAAAGGCGGAATCATTCTGTCCATTCTGGCGTATCTTTCAGTCATAAGATTTCTACCACTAGAAACGGCGTTCGTAATGTGTTCCAAATATTTCTTCAGAGTTTCCTCGGACCATAACTCGTAGGAACTGCGCCTCATTAGTTCAAATACTTTGGGATGCTCCTGGCACCTTGAGGGATAAATTGTTCTGACGTTCATGAACCATTCTAGTTCTATCTTGATTATAGCGTCTATTACCTCGCTCATAACTGTTCCCTTAAAAAATTGCTAAATTTTCTATTAAATATAGATCCAAAATACAAGGTAGAAAGCTAGACTCATCCTTATCCTGCAGCTCTCAAAGTGTAAAGGCTAAGCCGCTCCGTAAAGTAATCGAGTATCTCCTTCTCCCTTTCTGGACTGGTGGACGTTATATCTATTTTAACGGTTGTAAACGAAATCTTGTTAAGATGCTTGGAGAGGGGAGGAAAATACTTCTTCTCATAGACCACCTCAGCCCTTATGGAGGCGTCCGGTAGTTTCGCCTCGTATATTTTAACCAGTTTATCGTCCTCAGAGCCCGATTCGTTGACCTCTTCACGTGTAGCCTTAAGCTCATCTAAAATCCTTTCAACATACTCCCAGACGCCATAAATAAAGCGGTACTCCTTCTCAAACCTCATAGAAAACACCAGCAAGAAATAAAACCCAAATCAAAAAAAGAGAGGGAAAAAATTAGATTCCCAATTCTTTAATCTTCTTCTCCGTTGGCTCTCCGTTTTCGTCCCAACCCCTTACCTTATAGTACGCTGGCAACATTTTATCAAGGTATACAACGTACCCCTTAGATGCTCCTTCAGGCATGGGTTCCTTAAGAAGCCTTGGAGGTAGAGTGTCGTCCTCAGACGTGAAGCCTGCCTTAATGTTGAAAAGCCTCTCAACATTCCAGATACGATCACCGATTGTCATTATCTCATCTGCTGTGTAGTCAAAACCCGTTCCTGAGGCAAGCAAACTCGCGTATTCTACAGCTCCGAGTGCAAAAGATGTGAATAAGCACATACCACTTGAGTCAATAACCGCTGTAAGGTTTTGGAAGTTTTTAACCCAGGTTTCTTTTCCCTCTGTAGCGAAGCGATCCAGTTTCTCAGGTATTCCGAGGATCTCGGGTGAAATCATGTAGCCCCGAACATGATTGCCACCAGTATTATTAGTAGCATAGTGTAATCCATGTCCCTGAATTCCACGCGCATCATACGCCGGAAGCTCTTGGCCCTTCACACTCATAGATAGTTCGGGTGCCCCATATTTTTCAGCGAGTCTCAATGAGCCCTCGGCAAGATCATTTCCGAATCCTTCCCTGTACGCTGCCTTTTTTGTGTAGTCAACTATGGCGTCTCCGTCACCCCATTTCAACTCCTTACCCGCCACATCCTTACTGACTTTGCCTCTCTGATATAGTTCCATAGCGCATCCTATAGTGCTGCCCATCGAGATGGTGTCAATTCCGAGTTCATTGCATAGATAGTTAGCCTTAGAGATAGGAGCAAGGTCACCTACTCCGCATTCCGCGCCAAAGGCCCAGATGGTCTCGTACTCTGGTCCTTCTCCTAAGGATTTGTATTTTCCGGATTTTATTTCTGTTACTCTACCACAGCCAATTGGGCATCCAAAGCAAGCAGCTCTTTTGGTAAGAATGGTATCCGCCATTGTTTCTCCGCTTATTTTATCCGCTTCGGGGAAAACACCGGTTTGGAAATTCCTTGTGGGAAGGACCCCGTTCTCATTTATTATGTTAACGAGCACTGCTGTGCCGTATGTTGGTAAGCCTTGTGATGTTACCGCGTTTTCATTTATTTTTTTGAGTGCATCGTCGTGAGCTTTTTTAAACGCGTCCTTGTCGGCGACTTCAATCTTTTTGGTACCCTTCACCGCTATGGCTTTCAGATTTTTGCTACCCATAACTGCGCCGGTTCCGCCTCTTCCAGGGGCTCTGTGCTTATCGTTAATGGGGCACGAAATTTTGACAAGTTTTTCCCCAGCGGGTCCGATACAGGTAACCCGGTACTCTTTGCCGAGTTCCTTTTGTAGCATATCGGTGGTTTGGTGTGTATCTTTTCCCCAGAGTTTTTCTGCCGATTTTAATTCGTATTCACCATCGGTTATCTGGAGATACATTGGTTTTTTACCTTTATCTTCAAAGACTATGACCTCAACCCCTGCTCTTCTGAGATAGGCACCCCACTCTCCACCAGAGTTGGCTCCGGTGATTGTTCCGGTTAAGGGTGATTTACAGGAAACCTCGTATCGCCCACCGGTCGGTGCTGCGGTGCCGGTTAAGGGTCCAGCAGCGAATATGAGTTTGTTTTCTGGACTTAAGGGGTCAATGGTAGGGTCAATTTCGTCGTAGAGTATTTTTGCTGAGATTCCTCTTCCTCCGATATAATTTCTGCTCAATTTCTCGGGTATTTTTGATTTTTTAATATCTCCAGTAGCTAGATTTACTCTTAGCATAGTTCCCTCATATTTAGCCATAAAAAACCTCCCTAAAACTATTAAAATTCAGTGATTAATTAATTGTATATCTGAATTTATAAATAATCGTCATGTACAATCCTTCATATCGTTTAGGAGTTTATTCTTAAAAATGAAAAAATATTTGAAAATTTTAGGGATTATCGATGGTGTATTCCTAAAAAAAGTTTACAATAGTTAATTTTATATAGCGATGATAGTACATACTTCCAAGGGATCATTATGGAAAAAAACCTCGAATGCTTAATCTGTGGGGATATTCTGTCTCCCAAAGAAAAGAGCGAATACTGTTCCAAATGCCTCCTAGGTTTAAGTTTTGAACTGAAAGACGAGGATCTAGAAAAGATCAGGGAGAATTTGAAATCCATACTAGACTCCTTTGGATCAGATATCCGTGCGGCATTCACAAAGGACCCTGCAGCCAGAAGTGTAGTCGAGGTCCTGACCGCTTATCCCGGAATACACGCAGTTCTACTGCACCGTGTAGCCCACTTCTTCTATGAAATAGGTCTACCCTTTGTTCCCAGATACATATCACACATAGCAAGGCAAATAACGGGCATCGAGATACACCCCGGAGCCAAGATAGGGAAAGATTTTTTCATTGATCACGGTTCCGGTACCGTGATAGGGGAAACCGCTGAAATCGGAGATAATGTAACTATTTATCAGGATGTAACTTTGGGGGGAACCAGTCTTTCTCCGGGAAAGAGGCACCCTACACTAGGGAAGAATGTGGTGGTAGGTGCTGGGGCTAAGCTTCTAGGACCAATAAAAATTGGGGATAACGTGAAGGTGGGAGCGAACTCTGTGGTTACAATTGATGTTCCCCCAAACTCGGTGGTGGTTGGGGTGCCGGGAAGAATAGTGGCTCGAGAGGGTAAGAAAATACCGCAAATCGATCTGTACCACGGCGATTTACCAGATCCAATTATTGAGATGATAAAGTCAATGCAAAGAAAAATCGAGGATCTAGAACTGGAAGTACAGGAACTCAAAAAAAATAATGGGACAGGAGAATAATGAAGATGGGAAGAGTTTTTAACGACATTACTGAAACAATTGGAAGAACTCCTCTTGTAAAGATTAGAAGATTAGTTTCGAATATTAAACCAAACATTCTGGCTAAACTGGAGTGTTTCAACCCGGGTAGTAGTGTGAAGGATCGAATAGCGTTATCTATGATCAGGGCAGCTGAGGAGGCAGGAATAATCAATTCCGAAACCATAATAGTGGAACCCACATCGGGGAATACGGGAATAGGTCTCGCACTGGTGTGCGCTGCTCGAGGATATAAACTGGTTCTAACCATGCCTGAATCAATGTCGATTGAAAGAAGAACAATTCTACAAGCTTATGGTGGTCAAATCGTTCTTACCCCTGCAGCTCAGGGAATGAAGGGAGCGATTCAAAAGGCACAAGAATTAGCGGAAAATGAGGGAAATGTGTTCATACCCCAGCAATTTAAGAATCTTGCAAATCCTCAGATACACAGAACCACCACTGCCCAAGAAATCCTTGAAGACACTGGGGGCAAAGTGGATGCTTTTGTTGCAGGAGTGGGTACCGGTGGAACTATAACGGGTGTAGGAGAAGTTTTGAAACAGGCAATTGGTTCTCAGGTTAAGGTGTTTGCCGTTGAACCGGAGGATTCTCCTGTTTTATCAGGAGGAAAAGCCGGCCCCCACAAGATCCAAGGTATAGGGGCGGGATTTGTCCCAGATGTTTTAAATTTGGAGGTTGTGGATGAAGTGGTGAGGGTGAGTTTTGAGGATGCGGTGGACACCTCGCGGAAACTGGCAAGACTGGAAGGAATGTTTGTCGGCATCTCTTCTGGAGCCGCTATGTGGGCTGCGCTAAATATAGCGGATCAATTTGAAAAAGACCAAAACATAGTTGTAGTATTACCAGACACTGGTGAAAGGTATCTCTCCACCGAATTGTGGACTGTTTAAATTAACTGGAAATGAGAGTCTCTCGCCACAGTCACTTATTGGAAATCAGTAATGGGGCATTACCAAAATATTGTTTAATACAATTAGAACTAAAATATTTGGCAATTGTTTGAGTAATTTTTAGTGATGGTTAAAATGAGAGAGGTGGAGGTTAAGGAGAAGCTCCTTGCTAAAAGGATTTACAAGTTGTATAAGCAGTTTAAATCGGTCAAAGTTGTCTCAACGATGACGGATATGCCTGAAAAACAGATAGTGGATTTGCTGGGAAAGTACTATTCACATCTAGGAAAACAATTGGATAAAAATAGACAAAAAATTGGTAAAAAGGAAAAAGAGCGAGATTTGAAAAAAGAATTTGAAAAGGAAAAGAAAAATTGGGAGAAGGAAAAAGAGAAACATAAATAAGAGTTGAAGTTTCGCGGTTCTTTTTTTATTTTAATCTGATTTTGGTATTTCTTTTTCTTTTCGTATTTCTGGTTTTTCAATTTTCTTCCTTGTTACCAAGTATATCAGTCCTATCGTTATTGGTGTGAGCACTGCTCCGATAATGAATACTATGTCTAGACCTATTGAAATGTACAAGGGTGTGAAAGCCAAGGGTGCCAACGCGTAGCCCAGAAATCTTGTTCCACTGAAAATTGATGCTGATGCTCCTCTGTTTTGTTGCGGAACAACCTCTTGTGTGAGGGCTAGAATCGCGGGCCATGCAAAGGATATTCCAATTCCCATGAGAGTCATATAAATCAAGAAGTCTAGAAAAATCCCACCAAAGACCTGTTCGAGCAGAGTCTGGGTGATTAAGAGATTCACAAGAACTTGACCCGTTATATATGTACCCTGACCCAATTGTTCTAAAACATTTGGTATAAAGCCGAAAGGAAAGGCTGGCGCAGAATAAGTGGTTGATAAGGCTAAGGCAATTAATGAAACAACGGTGATTACTAATCCAATGGCTGGAATCTTTAGCTTGCCAAATCTATCCGTTAGGAATCCGGCTGCGGAGGATGAAAAAACACCCACAAAACCACTTGTTGAGAGAATTAATCCTATTTGGCCAGGATTTAAGTAGTAGGGAAATACTGAAAGCCCGTCTGAGCTTAAAGAGATAACTGCGATATAGGCGAAGAATAGTAAGAAGCCAATAACACTTAGAACCAAAACTTCTCGATACTTTAAGGTGTCTCTCAAATTCTCCATTACTTCACCAGCGCTCCCGCCTTCCCCCACTGCGATTCCCCTCAGACAAAACCAAGAACACACAAGTAATAATACAGAAAAAATTGCCATAGCCATAAAGAGGGGACGCCACTGGCTAGCCAGTAATCCACCAACCAAGGGGCCCAGCGCTATACCTGCCCTAGTAGCTGAACTATAGAAACCCATGTGTCTACTTCGATTTGATCTGTCTGTAAAATCTCCAATCAACGCTATTATAACTGGACCAATTAGCGCAAATCCCACCCCCTGAAAAATCCTGGTGAATATGAAGAACCAAATATTTGTGGAAAACGGTGTAAACGCGAAACCCACCGCTAGAACCACAAAACCGCCCATTATGAGTTTTCTTCTACCGTAAACATCCGATAAGCCGCCCGAAAAAAACTGCCCTATAGCAAAAGGAATCTGGAAAAGGGTAAACGAGAGCAGAATGAGAGTAACATCGGTGAGCAAATCATTCTTTAAAACCGAAATCATGGGTAGAATTAGGTTTCCACTAAAGGGACCTATTGCCGCAGCAAGATAGATGAGAATAAACACTTGGGTATGTTTCTGGCTGCTCAAAGCGTCACCCTCTTTAAAAAATGGATTAAGGATAAGGCAATACTATTCTTTAAAAACTTTTTCAGTTATAATGAAACATTTTTCTATTAGTTATTGAATTATAGGCAAATTTACTAAAACTGAAAATTTTTTTATCATATATATTTATTACTTGGTTATCTCCAGATTAAAAAACACATAACTAGGGATTGGAGATGTAAGTAGTGAAGGAAGTAGATTATGGAAAATATAAAAATGTAATATGTGAGAAAGAAGATAAACTCCTTATTATTACCATTAACCGACCTGAAGTGCTGAATTGCATCGATCCAGAAACGAATCTAGAGCTGGCGGATGTTTGGAAAAAATTTGAGATGGACGATGAGGCCTACGTGGCGATAATAACCGGAGCGGGAAATAGGGCATTCTGCACCGGGGCGGATCTTAAAAACTGGCACCCATTCATGGAAAAGCAGAAGGTTAACTTTGCCCGAAAAAACGCCTATCAGGGACCCGGTTTCGGCGGATTAACCAGAGGGATACAAATTTTCAAACCCATTATAGCAGCTATAAACGGAATGTGCTACGCCGGAGGACTCGAAGTAGCCCTTGCGGCAGACATAAGAATCTGCTCCGAAGACGCAAAATTCGGGGTCCTGAATAGAAGGTGGAATGTGGGACTTGGAGACGGTGGAACTCAAAGACTGTGGAGAGTGGTGGGTTTAGGAAGAGCAATGGAATTAATCCTTCTCGGAAAAGAAATTGACGCTGACGAAGCATACAGAATTGGTCTCGTCAACGAAATTGTTCCAAAAGACAAGGTTGTGGAACGAGCAAAAAAGATGGCCAAGACAATCTGTTCCTTCCCCCAGGGTTCAATTAGAACAGACAAGGAAGCCTTGATAAGAGGAATCGGAACCCCCCTGGAAGAGGGGCTAAGAGTTGAGAGCATGCTATTCTGGAATCTCTTACTGAATCATGATTTCTATGAGGGACCCAAAGCTTTCAGTGAGAAAAGAAAGCCCAAGTTCACCAATGAAAGTGAAAAAATAAAGGATGTTCTCAAACATGAGTAAGTAGAAAGATTGATGCTCTATCCAACGCAGTTCTTATCAAGCTTAGCGCACTTCCCTTCTAATTCTAAAGATTAGTGATGCTTCTAGTGATATTGATTTTAATTAAGAAAAAAGAAATAGAGATTGGGATTATCCTTTATGGAGTTTATCCAGGTTTTCCATGAGAGTCATTATTTCTTCTTGAAGTTTTTCCCTGCGTTCTATGTCATTGGATGTTATGGTGCCCTCCAACTCTTTTTTTCGCAACTCCTCGATTTCCCTTCTGATTTCAAGGAATCTGTTTTGGATGTTCTCCATCTTCTCCAAGTCTTTTGGTTTCACTGGCTTCGCTTCAACCATTGAGGGTGCTCTTGATAGGAATAGGCTGGCGTAGAGGTAGTCTTTCTGAACCTTGTCATATTTGGCTTCGGTCTTATACCTCTCAAAGATGTACTTCTTGAAGTCGAGTTCACCCGAATCATATCTGGACTTGAGTTCTTCAAGTTTTGCTCCGTACTTGTTTACATTTTTCTGCAGTTTATCCTTATTCTTCGTTAACTTGTCTATCTTCTGTCTCTGAAGTTTCTGCACCTTCTCAAGGTTAATTAATGAGGCTAGAATAACGGGGAAGGTCTCCTTGAACTGGCCCACGTCACCCTTCCAGTCTTCTAATTGCTTCCAGTGTTCCTGTTCGATTTTTATTAGAAACTCGTGTAGTTTGCTTCTAATCCATAGTTCCTCATCAATACCGATATCACCGGTAATACAGGTTGCTGTGAGTAGCTGGCTCTCCTCTCTGATGAAGGTTCCAAAATCTGTTCCGAGTCTCTTTAAGCCTCCGACCTTCATTTCCTCTAGGAAGGATTTTATTGCTGACATGAATCCTGAAACTAGGGCGATGTCCTGCTGCATGGAGATAAAATCGAATGACCAAATTAGAACCCCGGTGGTATTGTGGTCAATAAGGATGTTTTCCAAGTTCCTCATAGCGTTTAAGGGAATTCTCCGCTTCTTATAGGCCGCCCTACCAGTATACCCGCCTGCAACAACAGTTCCCAACGCAATTAGACCCAGTAGTCTAAAGAATTGATCCTGATTTTCTTTCATGAAAGTATATGATGTAAGCAGGGTGAGGCTTCTTTGAAGCATTATTAGTTGAACATTAATATATTCAAAATATATGGTTGTGTCGAATTTAATGCCTTCTGTATGTACCCAACTTGTATTGACTTTCAAAATAGCTGAATTTCCGGAAATATTCAAGTTACTTGTTAGATTGCACCAGCCTTCTCCCACTGAACCATTTACTACGGGAACGCTGTTTACTTCCATGTTAACATCGGTGGGAAACGGTTTCTCGTAATAACCCGCCGTATCATTCACACTCACACTTACCCTGAGACAATAGTCAATTCCACTTCCCTCGAAATCTTCAGGATTCCAGTTTTCAGGAGCTCCACTATCTGTAGAATTATACGCAAAGCCAAGATCTTCAAATTCTCGCTCTGTAATATCTGTCCCTTCATCCGGAGCAAAGAACCAAAAAAGCCGGTGTCCAATTGGAAGTAAATTATCAATTTTGACAACTATAAAGAATGTATTGTTAACTCTCGAATCCCATTTATTAACTTCCGGATCCAGTATCCAAGGACTATCTAAAGTGATTTCTTTCCAACCAATTGCTAGAGCACCAGTGATGTTCAATTGCATGGTATTAAGAAGAGTCTTAGGTACTGGAGCATTAAAACTTTCATTATAAGTAGAGTTATAGAGTGACACTTCTAAACGCGTAGGTAGAAGAAGATTTAAATCATACTGTAAGAGGTATAAACTAATATTCCATAAGTAAGCCGTTTGATTTTCTGGAATTTGAAAGGACATCGCACGCCAATAACTGTAATCCAATTCATAAAACTTGAATGGGTCATCTTCCTGTGTAATTGTGGTGTTAGGAGCTTTTATGTTAGAGAAATTCATGCTAATAGAGGTAACTGACCACCCGCTGGGAATTGAAATATTAATAGGATTGACAGAAATCCAATTTTGAAAATTTAAAGGGCCATAAGTGTCCTTTGAACTTATTGATAAGCTTTGAAGAGCTCCGTTTGCGGTTGATGTAGAGGACTGAAGCATTATGACAGTAGGAGCTATTAGGAGGCAAATCAGGAGTGTAATGAGGAAGAAAAAGCTTTTTCTCATAGAGATTTCCGTCCTAATCGCTTTCTTAATAATGATTTTATAATATTACTTAATAATCCTTTTGATATTAACAGAATGGCGATGTAGTTTCGTTCGATTCTGGGGTTAAGTTTTTTTGGGTTTGATGCGTTTTTTAGCATCCCTTTGTGTGGTG
>DXJA01000194.1 GCA_019056875.1 Candidatus Jordarchaeum madagascarense | reverse complement strand
GATGACTGGTAACACCGAAAAGGTGGCCAAGAAAATTGAAGAAACTGTTAGGGAATTGGATTACGATGTGGATACGATTAAGATAACTAAGAAGGATATGGAATTAGATGTTCTTCAATATGATTTTGTATTTGTGGGTTCGGGTGTGTACATGTGGTTACCCGGTAAACCATTTCAAGAACTTTATTCGGCACTTCTTACGAAATATCATGGTACCGGCGATATAATATCCTGTTCTCCAAGAAGGACATCATCCTATGTTGTGGTTTATTGTACTTATGGCGGTGGCCATACTGGCATGAACGAAGCCGTTCCAGCGGTGAAGTATATGGGACAGTTATTTGACCATCTGGGTTATCAAATCATTGGAGAATGGTATATAGTCGGTGAATATGTTTCAGAGAGCTTGAAGGAGCATAATATCTCTGGAAGATTAGGTGATATTCGAGGGAAGCCCAATGAAAATGATTTCCAAGAAGTGGCAGAAAAAGTAAAGGGGATATTAACTTCTGTTTCCACACCAAAGGACTAAACCGGACTTGAACTGGTCTCTGACGTCAGGGAAAAAGCATGGCTAAATATTTACAGGTTGGATCGGAAGATTGAGGTGAGGTATAATAATAGTAATAAGAACCGCCAGAAGAGAGGATGTTTCTCTTTTAAAGACCATTATTCGAAATTCGTTTCGAGATGTTGCGGAACGGTTCAACCTCACGCCTGAAAACTGTCCCACACATCCCTCAAATTGTACAGAAGAATGGATTAACTCGGCGCTAGACAAAGGAATCAAATATTACCTACTGGAAAACAATGGCAAGCCCTGCGGCTGTGTAGCACTGGAGCAAGCTCAGCCTGAAGTTTGTTATCTTGAAAGGCTCGCTGTTTTGCCGGAATACAGAAGGAAAGGTTTTGGAGAGGCTTTGGTAAGACAGGTCTTAGAAGAAGCGTTAAAGAAAGAAGCTCAACGAGTAGAGATAGGCATCATCGCAGAGCATACAGAACTCAAAGAATGGTACGAGAAACTAGGATTTTCCGTAAAAGAAACCGTTCATTTTAACCACCTGCCATTCAACGTAACCTTCATGTACATACAATTATAATATCATTATAACAAAATTCAACAAAACAAAGATTAAAAAAGGTTAAGAATTATTTTCTTGGAGTTTATCCGGTTTTTCAATTAGGGTCATTAGTTCTTTTTGAAGTTTTTTCTTGCGCTTTGCGTCCTTGGTGGTTATTTTGCCCTCTCGCTCTTTCTTTTTCAGCTCCTCTATTTCCATTCTGATTTTGAGGAGTTTTTTCTGCATCTTTACCGTCTTTTCCGAGTTTGGTGTGATCAGCTTTGCTTCTAGGGTGGATGGTATTTTTGATAGGAAGAGGCTGGTGTCGATGTATTCTCCCTGAACCTTTGCATACTTCTGCTCTATCTCGGCTTTACGGACTTCAAAATCCTCCTCGCTGATTTCTTCGGCTTCAAATTGTCGTTTCAGAGTCTCCAGCTGGTATTCTAGCCTTTTGAGTTCCGACTGGAGCATTTCTCTTTTCCTCTTTATCTTTGAAACCCGGTCCATTTGAACCTTCTCAGCCTTGTCCAAATCAATAACAACAGAGAGAATCTCCAAGAATGATCCTCTGAAAATTGAGGCATCTCCTCTCCAGTTTTGAAGAGCGTCCCAGTGCTGCTGCTCAGCATCAAACAAAAAGCTACGTAGCCTTTGTCTAATCCATTTCTCCTCCTCGGGGGTGTTACCGCTCGTGATGCAGGTAGCGGTTAGAAGTTCCCCTTCCTCTCTGATAAATGTTACAAACTCGGTCTCCAGCTTCTTCAGACCCCCCTTATACATTTCCCCTATAAAAGATTTGACCGCGGACATAAAACCCGAAAGCAGAGTTACGTCTGTTTCCATCTTTAAAAAGTCAAACGCCCACAGAGTGATACCAGTTGGAGCATGGTCCACAATAATGTTTTCAAGACTGGCTAAAGCTCTATCTGGAACTAGGAGTCTTCTGCGCCACTTGTTTGTACCATATGCTGTGGCAATCGCAGAGCCGAGCAAAGCTAATATTAGGGAATAAAACATTAAAGTTCGATTCTGCTGCGTCATTGTAAATAACATCATAGAAACCAAACCCGCCTGCAGAGGATTAACGACCACAATCACTGCCTCCTTGTAGTTAATCGAAATGGGGCTAGAAAAACTGGAGTCATATTGTTGTAACTTTGCGGAGAAGTACACATCATGTACTCCAAAATCGGTTCCAAAATCTAGAATAAAACTGTAAGTACCATTTCCATAATCGGTAAAATTGTAAATCGTTAATATTTCCGAGCCTTCATAAGCAGTGATAACCGCTCCTGCCAGTCCCTGACCGGTTCCCGAATCACTATAGAAGATAGTAATGGGAATAGTATCAGGATACTCAGCATACTCATTATAATTGGTTACAGCAAGAGCAGCAGGTTTCAAGGGCACAATCTCAAAAGTTTCATTATCATGTCCCACTGCCAATTCCCCATTAAAGCTAACGATGAAACTATAGTTTCCAGTAAAGGATGCAGTATCACTAATATTCCATGTGAACCAGGTACTAGTAGCCGAAGTCACAGTTTTTATATCGGTATAATTCAAAATTTGAGAGGGGTCATAGATACTGAGATTAACAGTTCCACTAACAGAGCTGTCGAAGGTAACCGTTATGTTAAGAGTGTCATCAACAGTTGCGTTTTCAACCGGAACCCCACCAACCTCGAAACCAATAGTAATACTGACCAATTCCCGTGTATAGTTTATCGAGACCGGGCTGGAAACATTCGATTCGAACAGTCGTAGACCGCTAGCGTTGAAATACACATCATGGACAGCAAAATCTGTGCCGAAATCTAAGTCAAAACTGTAATAACCATTTCCTTGATCATTGACAGAACCCAGAATCGTTGCAGGCGTCGAGTTTACAAAATAAGCAGCAATATCCGCTCCAGGTAGCCCCTGACCGGTGTCCGTTCTATTGTAGTAGAGCGTTATAGGAACAGGACCCGGATATTCAATGTCAGACGGATAACCAGTCACAGTAAGAGAAGTATTCGTTAGAGGCACTATCTCAAGAAGTGTTTCATTATATCCGACCAAAAGTCCATTCTTAAAACTGACTGTCAAATGGTACATCCCAGTAGAGGTAGCATTATCACTAACATCCCAGATAAACCAAGTGCCTGCAGCAAAACTCACAGGTTTCTCCTCCGTCTGATTCAAAATCTGAGAAGGATCGTAGATGCGGAGATTAACAGTTCCAGTAACTGAGGCATCAAAGTTTACCGTAATATTAAGGATGTCATATAGAGTCGCGTTTTCAACCGGAACCCCATCAACCTCAAAGCCAATATCAGAAACATAGTTAGGAGCCGTGCAATTCACAATCCAAGTACCATTACTGGCAGAAAAACTAATAGTGTTAGGCGGATAAGAATCCAGATCAAACCATTGAGAACCATTATATGCCTTAGAACTTGCATTTCCCCAGTCTGGGGGAAAACCTGTGATATTAATATGGTTAATACCATTATCGGTCTGGGGAAAGCCGTTACCGCCGATCGCGTTTACCGTAACGTTCCAGAAAGCATCACCATTATAGTCAACAACAAAATTAGTGTCTGCACCAATACTATTCTTGGCATAGGTTGTATTCCAAACATAAGAGAAACTTACCGTCTCCGAAGTTGAATCAGCATCGTAAAAAATGTAACCGTTTGAAACGGGAGATGCGTTACTGTTAATCCATATACCGTTACCCTTACTGACATCTGAAACCGGTGAACCATTAATAGTCAAGCCTATTTCAGAGGGGAGAACAATGTCACTAACATTTACTACGAGTTGACAATCATAACTCTGGTTTTCTAACCAGTTTGAGCCGTCATAATAATAAGCATATCCGAAGGCGGGAGGTGAGGCTTCTTCCACGGCTATCCATTCGGGAGTTCTCGTGCCTGAATTCTTTGTAATGGCTATGAAAAATGTATTATCATAGGTTTCTGAGGTGTTCAAAAATTGATGTCCGAAGTCAACATTCACCCAATTGGTTCCATCAGGAATTAGGACTCCGGTAATGGATTTGATTTGGTTTAGTGGTCTAGGTTTTCCACCATTATTTTCTGCATTGTAAAGGTAAAAGTTTGCAGTAGGCGAGGGTGGGTTTTTTACATACAGTTGAACACTGATATTTTCCAGATAGGCGTCATTTGTCAGTTGAAACGACATTGCATATAAATCGTCAAGATCTAAACTAGCATTGGTGTTACTATAGTTTGATTCAAAAATGGTGTTTGGTGCTGTAATATTAGAGAGGGTTAGGTTTGCCCATACAATTTTCCAATCAAGGGGGCATGGAACATAAATATTCTTGTTGATGTCCGTATCATTCCATGTATTATTGTAATTGTTTGTTATGTAGAGTAGAGCATCTAACTGGTCCCCGCTTCCATTATATGATTTCGTGAGCAAGTTTATGTGATTTGGAGGGGAGTTTGGAAAGATTGTGGGGGGATTTGATGTTGAGAGCGTGGCGAGTGCTGTGATTGCCAGTAGTAGGACTATGGTGACCGCTATTTTCCCTCTTTTCTTCATTGATGGTCATCTTGCCCAAAAATATGATTTATGTTACTTAGCTACATAATTATTTTTTTTGATATTTTTAAACGTTTTCTGGTTGTATAACAGACTTTTTTTATGTAGCAGAGGTTTATCATGCCAAAAAAGTGCTTTTACCCCCACGAGAAGCGGCATTAACTTTTTCCTCCTAGCCCAATCTGTCCAAAGCATCTAAGACTCCAAAAAATCTTGGTTTACTATCATAAGCAATAAAAGAAGTATAACTTACTTATAAAAAGTGAAGTGTGGCGATGTAGTTTCGTTCGATTCTGGGGTTAAGTTTTTTTGGGTTTGATGCGTTTTTTAGCATCCCTTTGTGTGGT
>DXJA01000193.1 GCA_019056875.1 Candidatus Jordarchaeum madagascarense | reverse complement strand
TATATTTTCTAATAGTTAACATGCTTTCTAGAAGGGGAGTGCTTTGTGATGAATTACGCTACATCACTACCAGAGGAGTTAGAAGCCTTCCTCAAGGCTCAAGATGTTTCTCTGTTAATTAAGGGATTACCGGGCACTGGAAAAACTATACTAGCATTATCAATCTTAAAGGTACTGAGAGAACCACTCGGTTTTTACATCACCACCAGGGTTAAGCCGCGAAATTTGATTGATGATTATCCTTGGGTTGGGGACGCAATTCCTGTGAATCACATTATAGATGCTTCAAAGTCAATTTTCCCTACAGCTTTAGTGAAGGAAGATGCGCGGAAAGATTTTGGCTTCATAAAATATTCCGATAAGCCGTCCTTTATTAGTGAACTCTACCAGAGATTAAAAGAGGGAGGGAATCAGCTGGTTATTTTGGACTCCATTGAAGGAATTCAGGAGGCCACAAGTCAGAGGATTTATGTCGACCTATTGGACATTCAGAGAGAACTCGGTATAAGTATGATTTTTATTAGCGAGTACGAGGATGAAAAAGAGTTGGACTACTTGGTGGACGGGGTCGTGCTATTGAAGAGAGAGCTTTTCAACGGGGAAATCTTGAGAGTGCTACAAATAAATAAGCTGAGAGGTGCCCGCTGCAGAAAACATGCCTATCTTTTCACACTGAATAATGGAGTTTTCAAACACTTCGAACCATTTAAACTTCAGCCCCCCAAGGAAACAAAGAAGTTTGAACCTCTACCCGATTCTGAAACCCATTTCTCTACCGGAAGCAGGGATCTTGACGATATTCTGGGAGGGGGATACGAAAAAGGCTCAACGATACTGTTAGAAATGGGTAAAAATGTTACAAGGGAAGCCTACCTCTATTTTATAATTTTACCCGCAGTTAGTTTTCTTTCAAAGGGAAAGGTTGCAGTTGGCACACCTTCTCTGGGAGCCAGTGTGGAGCTAATCTTCTCCTATTTTCTCCAGTTTGTAGGGGCGGAGGAATTGAAGAGGGCAACAATACTCAGGGAAGGGGTGACACAGGACAAGTCCAAGCCCGAACTTGCAGAAGACTTTTTCCGTACATACGAGGAAACAATTAGTAAGGTTAAACCAGAAGGTTGTGCTATAGCATGGGGTCTGGACTCCCTCTTGAATAAATATGGAAACCGCCTAATTCACGTTCTCGAAGAAGCAAAAATTGATACTCAAAATAAAAAATTGTTAACTGCATGGATGATTAAACACGGGACAAGTGGAATCGATAAAATTACAAGCATGGCGGATTACCACTTCAAGATTGAGGAAAAAGGCGGTGTATTCATCTTTCATTCCCAAAAACCGAGAACCGGCGTATACATAATAGAAATAGATGTTTCTCGGGGTTACCCCGAACTAAAACTATTACCCATTGCCTAGGTCAGCTGTTCTAAAATAGGGTTTTATACAGCATTATACCACACGTATAGATAGGTAAGTGTCAGTATACCCCTGCCCACTATTGAAACTCTAAACCAACAATCAAAAATCAAAACTCCAAAAATAGATTAAACACTCACCTCTAAACTAACATAATTTAGGATGGGATAAGGAATAGATGAAATCTATTAATCAATGGTATGTCAAAAGATTCCATAACTAACCTGGACTGGATTTTTATGCCTTGATTTCAATGGGGGGAGATGGTTTAGATTTGGCTTTGGTGAGCTCTGTGATCTTCTCTTTGATTATTCCAAGTATTTTTTTCCTGTAGTTTGATTCGATTGCAACTAAGCCATGTGCCGTTATTGACAGATAAGCTCCTATTGTTTCGGGAGGAGTTGCGTCTGGTAAATCCTGCTTGTTAGCAATAAGTATGAAGTTTAATTCTGGTTTTTCTTCTCTAATTGATTGGTATATCATTTTTGTTTCCTCTAGGTTTTTAGGTGTTGAATCGGTAACCATGATGGCAATGTCGGTTCCCTCGAGAAAGGGTTTCCAGAGTTTTCTGAAACGCGGTTGACCTGAGAAGTCCCAAAGAATAAGCTTCATGTTTTTGATTGCAATATCGAACTCTTTCTTGTCTACTCCCATCGTTGGAACGTAGGAGGAATCCGTCTTTTCGCCCAAGATAAGTTTTTGAAGTGAAGTTTTTCCCACTCCCCCGCTTCCAATTATCGCTATTTTTAGATAGGGGAGAAGAATCTTGTCCACCGTTTTCCCAAACACCTTTGAGGGATCGCTCTCGGTTTCCGGATTCGTCTCTTGTTTACTTTCCTCTTTTGGTGGGCTGTTGAAAAGTTTAATGAATTCTTCCTGTATTATTGTGAGTTTGTAGTTGATGTTCTTTTCGTCTTCGTTTTGGTCTGTACACAGTACTGATATTATGTTTTTGGATACTGCGTAAAAAAATTTCAGTTTTTCCAAATCTATGCTGGCTATTCTTTCGCTCTGGTTAAGGCTATATGTGAAGGTTATTAACTCTTTAGTAAAGCGGTATAAACGTTTCCGCTCTACTTTGATACTTCCATAAAACTTTTGGAAAAACTTTTTTTAGTTCTGTCGAATACCAATAATCCGTATATCACTTTCCTCACTCTCGAAAAATTTTTCAAGAATAACAATTTGGGACACGATCTTGCATTGTCGTTGACTCTTAACAAATAATCCAAATTGTGTTATATTTAGATT